>DASXUF010000109.1 GCA_036504975.1 Candidatus Binatia bacterium
TACGCGACGGTGGAGACCCTGACCGAACGTTACCAGCACGCGATGGAAAATATTCTAAGCTTCATGGACGGAAACCCGGTCAACGTGATCAATCCGAAGGCGTTCGCCGCAAGTGATTGACAGCCTTCGCTCCGTGGACTAGTTTCCAGGTAGTGAGGTGGCGGAGAAAATGGGAGGAATACTGAGGAATACTAAGGAGTCTGTCATGCAAGAGAGCACAAGCGCCGGCAATGGCCATGAAATTTTGATCTCCGCCGACTCCCATGTAATGGAGCCGCACGACTTATGGGAGAAGCGCGTGCCGGAATCAATGCGGGAGACCGCGCCCCATTTCGAACCCATTCCCGTCGGCCAAAGTTTTCAACGACATCCGGGCGGCCAGGACCCGAACGCGCGCATCAAAGAGATGGAAACGGACGGCCTTTCTGCGGAGGTCCTCTATCCAACGCTCGCCTTGAGCCTCTTCGCCCTCGACGACGCCCGCATGCAGGAAGCCTGCTTTCGCGTCTACAACGACTGGCTGATCGACTACTGTAAAGTCGCGCCTAAGCGTCTGGTAGGAAGCGCCGCGATCTCTCTATACGACGCGGATTACGGATTGAAAGAGATGGTCCGCTGCAAGAAAGAAGGCTTGAAGGGAGTCACGATCTGGCAGGTGCCGCATCCCGACCTGCCCTTCCATTCGAGCCACTACGACAAGTTCTGGGCCGCCGCCGAGGAGCTGGAGATGCCGATCAGCCTGCACATTCTAACGGGCCACAGCTATTTCAAAGATCCCAATCGCCGGAAAGGCGTGGAGCACTATCGCGGCAGCGTCAACTTGAAGCTCCTCGACAACGCCAACGCGCTGTTCGAATTGATTTTCTACGGCATCCTTGACCGTCATCCCAAGCTCAAGATCGTCGTCGTCGAGGCCGAGATCGGTTGGCTGCCGTTCCTCTTGCAGCAGTGGGATTACTACTACCGACGCTTCCGCGATCGCAATCCACCGCCCATCAACCAGGACCCGAGCGAATACTTCAAGCGCCAGGTTTACGCCACATTCTTCAACGACTCGGTCGGCGGGCGCTGCCTGGATTGGTGGGGGGCGGACAACTGCATGTGGTCGAACGATTTTCCGCACGAAAACTCGACCTGGCCCAACTCGCGCAAAGTGATACAGCGCGACCTGGGTTACCTTCCGGCGGAGAAGCGCGCGAAGCTCGTGTGCACGAACGTAGCGAAGCTGTATAACTTGGAGATTCCTCCGGCGTAACCGTGGTGCAAAACATTTTATCGCGCCAAGACGCCAAGCACGCAAAGAAAGGTTCTTCTTACTTAGTTCTCCGAACCTTGGCGGCCTTTGCGCCTTTGCGCGAGTCATAAAGCTATGGCTTCGTTGATCGATTGGCACTCGCACCATACGCCGCCGGAGCTTGCCGAGGATTTTGTCAGGCTCACTGGCAAGGCGCCGTACGCCGACAAGTATGACTCGCCTGACTTCGCTGCGCGCGTCCGCGAGCTGGACAGCGCCGGCATCGACGTTCAGCTCATCTGCCAGGGCGCGGGGATTTACGCCGATCGCTTCCCCGCGGAGCAGGCGATGGCGATCGCGCGGAAGTCCAACGACGTCATCGCGGATCGGATCGCGCCACACCGCGACCGCCTTTTTGGCGTGATGACGGTTTCCTTGAAAGACGTTGCCGGTTCTATCCGAGAGATGGAGCGCAACGCGGGCAAAGGCTTTCGCGCAATATTGCTTTATCCGAAAACGGACGGCCAATTCATGTTGGACTCGCCGGAGGCGGAGCCGCTGTTTCAGAGGATCTCCGAATTGAAGCTTCCCATCTTTCTTCACGGCGCGACCGCGGCGAACGATCCGACTCTCAAGCGGCTGGAAGACGAAGGCGCCGGCGTCGTCTACAGCGTCATCGCCGACGCCGCGGTGTGCGAGTGCGCCGTGCGCATGATCGCCAGCGGACTCTTCGATCGACATCCGGACTTGAAGATCGTCATCAGGACCGGCGGCGGCGGGCTCCCGCTCCTCCTTCACCGTCTATTTTGGAAGCACAAAGGACCCAAGGGCGAACAGTGTTACTCGGATATTTTACTCGAGCACTTTTGGATCGACACCGCCGGCGTGGACCCGCGCACGCTCAGATTTCTCCTCGATACACTGGGAGAAAATCGGATCGTTTTCGGCTCCGACTACTGCGGCGGCCTCGGCGCGCTGGAAAAGGCGCTGCCGGTTATCGAAGATCAACCCGATCCGGCGCGCATCAAAGCGATTACCGAACGCACTTCGCGGAATCTCCTAGGCCTCTGATACCAACCGATGCTTTGGGGATCTATGAATATTCTAGTCTTGGCGCTGCTGCCGGTTTTTTTTCTCGCAAGCGCCGGCGAGCAGGTGGAGACCGTCAATAACAAGCCGGAGGTCGAATTCCGCAACGGCCGCGTGAGCATAAAAGCCGAGGACGTGTTGCTTAAGGACCTGCTCGAGGAAATCGGCGGCAAAGGCGGCATCGAGATCGAGCTCAAGGACCCCAAAGCGGCGGAGAAGAGTGTTTCACTCGACGTCAAAAACGCTCTCCCCGGTCGTGCTCTTGGAGAGATTTTGCAGGGCCTCAATTTCGCATTTTTTTATTCCAAAACGGGTTTGTCGCGGGTCGTGATCGTGCCCCCCGGAACTCCGATCGCCAGAGGTTCCGGCGGGCGGCTGGGCGACGGAGGAAACTTCACCGGGGGTATCCAAGGCAAGGGCAAGAAGCCGGTGGAAGCCGAGCGCAAGACCGCCAGGGACAGCGCTGTTGATGGCAAACTTGCGACGATCGAAGTGTTGGAGCAATCGGAAGATCCCAAAAGCGTCGATGAATTGGGCAAAATGCTGACGGATCAAAACGCCGAGGTAAAATCGGCGGCGCTCGACGCGCTGGCGGACAAAGAGGGGGCCAACGTCAACCAGGCCTTGCGACGAGGTTTGAACGATCCCGATCCGCAGTTTCGAGTCGAAGTCCTCGAAGCTTTGGCCGAGCGCGGCGACCTCGACTCGCTGCGTAAGGCCTTGAACGACCCTAACTCGGACGTAAAGGAGGCGGCGGCGGATCTTTTGGAGGATGCCAAGCAGCAATAGAATGGCATCCGAGTGAAGCCGCAGTGCGGAGCACCGGCGATGACAGACGAGAATACTTGTTGGAATAGCTCCGGATAGACTCCACCGCCCCGCTTGCCTCAAACCTTTAATCCCCTAATTCCCATGCCGACGATCAGCGTATTCTATGGTATAGTGATTCAAATGTTCTGGCAGGATCATGCGCCGCCCCACTTTCATGCTCTCTATGCCGAGCACGAAGCGCTGATTGACCTGCGAAACCTTAGCGTCATCCGGGGCTCTTTGCCGCGTACAGCAATGGCGTTAGTATTGGAATGGGCCGCCGCTCATCGCAATGAGCTAATGGAGGACTGGAATCTATGCAGCCGTCTGCAGACCCCAAAACCAATCGAACCCCTGAAGTAGAACCAAACATAGAACATACCGTCCCCTGGCGGGTGAGATCCGTAACTTCGTTGCCGGATGCCCGCTTGCGTGTGACTTTTATCGATGGCACGGCAGGCGAAGTCCACATGCTTTCGCTTCTCCGTAATCCGAAGATTGACGGGACCGTTTTCGAGGCCCTACGCGATCCGTCAACGTTTGCTCAAGCCCAAGTTGTGCTGGGCGCAATTCAGTGGCCGAATGGCGCAGATCTCGCTCCGGACGCGATGTATGACGCCATTCGCGAACACGGCGTCTGGATTCTGGATTGACACCGAAAATCCCCGTCTCTCTCGAAGATTTGATCCGCTCCTCCTCGCGCGCCCTCGTGATCGGCGTCGGCGGCGGCGGCGACGTGGTCGGCGCGCTCGCGACGGCGCGGTTTCTCGAATTCTGCGGTTTGAAATTCCATCTCGGCGGCCTCTCCTGGGAGCGCTCGGTCTTCGATCCTGTTCCCGGACCGCGTTCGCTCGATGAAGTCGTTGAGGTGCGCCCAATCCATCGCCATGCCTGGCTCGCCAACGCGGCGAGCAAAACCAAGACCGGAGTTTATTTCGCCGAGTCGAGAATGGCGGCTCTCCGCGGCGAGGAAATTTTGCTCATCGACATCAACGGCGGCGTGAAAGGGGCGGTCGAAGGTTTGCAAGCCGCGCTCAATGAGTACAAGGCCGATCTGCTCGTCGGCGTCGACGTAGGCGGCGACTCGCTTGCTCAGGGAAAAGAGCCCGGGCTGCGCAGCCCGCTGGCGGACTCCATCATGCTTGCGGCATACGCGCGACTTGAAGAGCTTGGCCGTCGCACGTTGTGGGGTGTCTTCGGTTACGGAAGTGACGGAGAATTAACCGTGGACGAGATCGAGCAAGCCCTCGCCATAGTCGCCGGCGCGGGCGGATTGCTGGGCGGATGGGCTTTGACGCCGGAAGTCGTTGTCGAGCTCGAGCAAGTGATCCGGACCGTTCCAACCGAGGCCAGCGCGATCCCCGTTCGATGCGCGCGCGGCGCCTGGGGCGAGACGAACATCCGTCAAGACCAAAGAAAAGTAAAACTCACTCCGCTCACGACTCTGACTTTTTTCCTGTCGTCGGGCATTCTCTATCGATCGCTCTCGCGGCCCGCTCGGGCCGTCGCCGGCAGCTCGTCTCTGGAAGAGGCGAACGACGCGCTCCATGCGATCGATATCAGGACCGAGCTCGACCTGGAGCGGGAAAAATCCCGGAGAGAAAACTTCCGACGAACCCATGCTTGAGCGCGCTGAGCGGGATATCTGGATCCTCATGGCTTCCCGCGGAGTGAGGTCCTTCGCCTTTTCCTGCTTGAACGTCATCTTCGCGATCTATCTGAGCCAGCTCGGCTACTCGACCGTCACGATCGGCCTGGTCATCTCCACCGCCTACGTGAGCAGCGCGCTGCTGACGGTCGTTTGGGGATTTCTCTCCGACCGCTACGGCCGCAGAAAAATTTTGATGCTGCTGGCCGCGCTCATGATCGTCTCAAACGTGATTTACCTTTTTTTCAGCCAACTGTTTTTTATTTTTCTCGCCGTAATCGTCACGAACATCGGCGCCGGCGGCACCGGCGGCGGCGGCCAGGGCGGAGGCCCGTTCAATCCCGTGGAGCAGGCGCTGCTCGCCGAGAAGTGCAGCCCGGAAAATAGAAACCGCGTCTTCTCGACCAACTCTTTTGTCGGCTCGGTGCTGGGATCGCTCGGCGCCCTGGCCAGCGGCCTGCCCCAGTATCTACAGGAAAGTTGGGGCTGGCAGCCCATCCCGTCGTACAAGCCGCTATTCGCCATGACGATTCTGCTGAGCCTCGGGCTCATCTTCGCTTATGGGAAAATCACCGAGCTGCATGTCCCGCGACAGAAGGAAAGGACGACGATCTCGAAAAAATCCGGCGTGTTCGTCACCAAGCTCTCGCTCCTCGGCATGGTGGACAATCTGGGGGCGGGCATGGTCGGGCCTTTCGTCGCCTACTGGTTCTATCTCCGCTTCGGCGTCGAGCTGAAGGCGCTGGGCTTCATGTTTTTTATCTCCTACCTGCTCGCGGCCCTTTCGTTCCTGCTCGCGCCGGCGATCGCGCGTCGCATCGGCGTGGTCAGGACCATGGTTTTCTCTCACGGAGTCGCGTCGCTGATCTATCTCGTCATGCCGCTGGCGCCGACGTTTCTCGTCGGCGCCATTCTGATCATATTTCGCTCCTTCGTGGCCTACATGGACGGCCCTTTGAGAGGTTCGTTCGTTATGGGCATCGTGAAAGCGGAAGAGCGCGGCTCGGCCGCCGGCATCACCAACCTCTCGCGCTATGTTCCCATGGCCGTGAGTCCGAGCATATCGGCCTATATCATGCAAGCGTTCTCTCTCAGCGTGCCGATGGTGATCGGCGGCGGGCTGCAGTTGATCCACGATGCGACATTCTATTTTATGTTCCGCAACGTCAGGCCGCCGGAGGAGGAACCCTCACCCTTCCCTCTCCCTGGAAGGGAGAGGATCAAAGGTGAGGGTCGAACGATCTCAGAGTTGAAGGGTTGAAAGATGGAGAGGTCTTTCTTTCAGAGAGTGGTCGAGGAAAAAATTCTCGAGGCCCAGCGGGCCGGCGCGTTCGACGACCTGCCGGGGAAGGGAAAACCCCTGCAATTCGACGACCAGAGCTGGGTGCCGGAAGATTTGCGCGTCGCTTATCATGTCCTTAAAAACGCCCGCGTGCTGCCGCCCGAGGCCGAGCTGCTGAAAGAGATCCACACGCTCGAAGACTTGTTGAAGTACGTGGCGGACGAAGACGAGCGCAAGGTTCTGGCGCAGAGCATTCAATGGAAGATCATTCATCTCGACATTCTCAAGCGCGGCTCTTTCTCGCTGGAAACGGTGCGTCACTACGGCGCCAAACTCGCGCGCAGGTTTTCCCGCCGGTAAGTTGACATCAAGCCTCGCCGGCCATAAGTTGACGCCGAGCTCAAATCCTCCGCCATGTTCACCAAGGACAGAGTCGCCGGCGGCGCTCTCGCTCTTTTCGCCGTTGCGGTCGTCTGGGAGAGCCGAAAGCTCCCACTCGGCACGCTGCGGCAGCCGGGCCCGTCTTTTTTTCCGCTCTTGCTCGCGCTGCTGCTCGTGATCTTTGGCATCGTGATCGCGGCGACCGGAGGCCGCGCGGAAGGCTTTCGATCTCTTCGGTGGAAGGAGCTGCCGCACGCTTTCGGCATCCTGGCCGCATGTATCTTCTCCGCTCTGGCGCTGGAACGGTTGGGCTACCGGCTCACGGTTTTGCTCGTTCTGTTCTTTCTCTTAAAAGTCGTCGAGAAAAAAGGCTGGACGACAACGGCGCTTTTCGCGTTCGTCGTCTCTTTCGGTTCGTTCTATCTCTTCTACACGCTTCTGCGCGTCCCTTTGCCGTTGGGACCGTGGAGAATTTGATGCATCGTCAGCCATTGAAGCCGCAGCGTCACCGTTGGCCCCCTCACCTTAGTCCTCTCCCCCGTTGCGGAGGAGAGGGAAGGGTGAGGGGGATGCACGAAGCGTAGCGCGTCATGCTGGAGACTTTGCAAAATCTCTACGTGGGTTTTTCCGTCGCTCTCTCGCCGACCGTCCTCCTGTATGCGATCGTCGGCTGCGTGATCGGAACTCTCGTCGGCGTGCTGCCGGGAATCGGCCCGCTCGCGGGCATCAGCCTGCTCCTCCCCGCCTCTTTCGGCATGGATGCGACATCGGCGATCGTCCTTCTGGCGGGCATCTACTACGGCGCGATGTACGGCGGCTCGACGACTTCCATCCTGATGCGCATTCCCGGCGAGGCCGCTTCCGTGATGACCTGCATCGACGGCTACGCCATGACCCGCCTGGGGCGGGGCGGGCCGGCCCTGGCCATCGCGGCCGTCGGCTCCTATGTCGCCGGCACGGCGAGCGTCGTGGCTCTGATGTTGTTGGCGCCGCCGCTGGCGAGCTTTGCGTTGCGCTTCGGTCCGCCCGAATATTTCGCTCTGCTGCTCCTCGGCCTGCTGGCACTCGCTTACATGAGCGGCGGCGCGATCACTAAGGCGTTGGCGATGGCGAGCCTCGGCCTTCTTTTAGGAATGATCGGCATCGACCCGATGACCGGTTTCTTCCGCTTCCATTATGGTTTGGTCGAGCTGGGCGACGGCATCGGCATCGTTCCCGTCGCCGTCGGGTTGTTCGGCCTTTCGGAAATCCTCCTCACGGCCGGTCAGGAGAAGCCTCCGGAAGTCATCAAACCGAGACTCGCCGATCTTCTGCCGTCGCGCCAGGAATGGCGCGACTCCACGTGGCCGATCGCGCGCGGAACCGTACTCGGCTTTCTCATCGGCATCATTCCCGGCTCGGCCCATATCATCTCGTCGTTTGTCTCGTATGCCGTGGAGCGGCGCATCTCGCGCCATCCCGAGCGCTTCGGCCACGGCGCTATCGAGGGAGTGGCCGGCCCCGAGTCCGCCAACAACTCGGCCACCTCGGGCGCATTTGTGCCGATGCTCGCGCTCGGCGTTCCTTCGGGGCCGATTCCGGCGGTGATGCTCGCGGCGCTGATGGTTCACGGCATCTCCCCCGGCCCGCTGCTCATCCAGCAGCAGCCTCAGCTCTTCTGGGGGTTTATCGCCAGCATGTACGTCGGCAACCTGGTGCTTTTGATTCTGAACCTTCCTTTGGTCGGCCTCTTCGTCAACATTCTGCGTGTGCCCTACCCGCTGCTCTACCCCGCGATTCTCGTTTTCTGCGTGCTCGGGGTGTACGCCGTAAACGGCAGCGTGGTGGACGTCTGGATCATGCTCGTTATGGGAGCGCTCGGTTACGTGCTGCGCAAGTTTGATTTCGAGACCGCGCCCATTGTATTGGGCGTAGTGCTGGCGCCGATGCTGGAGATGAGTTTCCGGCAGTCGCTTGCCATGTCGTCGGGTAGCTATGCTATTTTCTTCCAGCGGCCGATCGCGGCGACGATGCTGGCGGGTGGTGTCGCGCTTTTGTCGCTCAGCTTGCTGCCGTTGCTGACGCGCGGCATGGATTGGCGCCGCGCCCTCGGCCTAAGTTCAAGTTCAGAACCCGAAAAGGAGGACGAGAAATGAAACGGACTCTCTTGGTCATGCTGAGTATTTGCGTTGTCGTGATTCCCATCACTCAAATCGCAGCGCAGGACGCTTTTCCGAATCGTCCGATCACGATCGTCGCGCCGTTTCCGCCCGGAGGCGTCGCCGACCTGACCGCGCGGCCTGTCGCCGCCGCCATGGAAAAAATCCTCAAGAATCCCGTAGTCGTCGTCAACAAGACCGGCGCCGCCGGCGCGGTCGGCATGTCGTTCGTGGCCAACAGCAAGCCGGACGGCTACACGCTGCTGATGGCGCTTTCGAGCATCTCGATCATCCCCGAAGCCGATAAGCTCTTCGACCGGAAGCCCGCCTACACCATCGACCAACTGGTGCCGCTGGCGCTCATCTCCGCCGACCCGACGATTCTCGTCGTCCCGGCGAGCAGCCCGTGGAAGAGCGTCAAGGACTTCGTCGCGGACGCCAAGAAGAGGCCGGAGCAAATCTCCTATTCCTCTTCCGGGATTTATGGAACCCTGCACATGGCGATGGAGATGCTGAGCCACGCCGCCGGCATCAAGTTGAAGCACGTCCCGTACGGCGGCGCGAGTCCTGCCCTCACTGCCGTTCTCGGCGGCCACCAGGAGGCGCTCGCCTCCGGGCCGGCCGTAGTGATCCCGCATATCAAAGGCGGGAAGCTCAGACCGCTGGCAGGCTGGGGTGCGAAACGCGTGGCGGCTCTGCCGGACGTCGCCACATTTAAAGAGCTTGGCTACGACATCGAGTTCTATATTTGGGCGGGCATGTTCGCGCCGAAGGGCACGCCCGAGCCTGTCCTCAAGAAGCTTCGCGACGCGCTGGGACAGACCGTGCAGCAAGCGGACTTCAAAGATGCCATGACCAAGATGGAAACTCCCATCGCGTATATGGATCAGCCCGAATTTCAGAAATTCTGGGAAAAAGACGCCAGGATGCTTGCCGAGGCGATCAAGCGGATCGGTAGGATCGAGGAGCCGAAATAGCCCGAAATAGGCCCTCTTGACAAGAATTGGGCCGGCTGATATTGGTCTGACCAGTAGACAGCTAGACCCATTTCTATGCTCAAGGCCATCAAGAAAACCCGCATCTACGAGGAAGTCGTCAGCCAGATCCATGAGCTGATACGCGAAGGCAAATTCAAAGCCCGCGATCAGCTTCCTTCCGAAAGAGAATTAGCCGAGACCTTCAAAGTGAGCCGGACCTCCGTGCGCGAGGCCCTGCGCGCGTTGGAAACTCAGGGACTGATCGTGAGCCGGACCGGCGCCGGCAACTTCGTCGCTGAGCTGCCGGTGGAGTCTCTGGTCGCCCCTCTCGCCACGCTCCTGATCGAAGAGAAGAGCGCGCTGTCGGATATCTTCGAGCTGCGCAAACTGATCGAGCCTCACATCGCCTCGCTCGCCGCTGAACGCGCGACCAAAAGAGACGTCGAGCGGATGAAAAAAATCCTCGACAAGCAGAGAGACGCGGTGAGCCGCGGCGAGACCGGCGTCGAGGCCGACGCGGAACTCCATTTCGCGATCGGCCGCGCGACGCAAAACCAGGCGCTGGAAAAGCTTATTTCCGGCTTGATGGACATCTTGAGCCACAGCCGCGAAGAGTCGCTGCAAACGACGGAGCGCCGCAAGGCCTCCATAGAATCCCACCGAAAAATTCTCGCGGCCATCGAAGAGCATGACCAGAAAAAAGCCCGCGAGGCGATGCTGCTCCATATCGAGAACGTGGAAGATAACGTGCTTTCAGCGAAAAAACCCCAGACGAGTTACAGCGAGAGCCCTTTAGACGAGAGGAGGATTTCATGATCAAACGAGTGGAAGTCAACTATCGAGGCATCTTTCAGAAGAACCTCGGCAAAAAGATCGGCAGCGATATCGTCATGATCGCGAGCCGGATGGGCCAGCGGGCATTCTCCAACGG
>DASXUF010000110.1 GCA_036504975.1 Candidatus Binatia bacterium
CGCGCCTACGGCCTGGATAAAATCGAATCCAAAGACTTTCCCGCCGAGGAGCGCCTCACCGCCGCCGATTTGAAGCGCAACGAGGCGACCATCAAAAATATCCGGCTCTGGGATCATCGTCCGTTGCTCGCGACGTACGGCCAGCTCCAGGAAATCCGAACCTATTACAAGTTTGTCGACGTCGACAACGACCGGTATCTCATCGACGGCGGCTCGCGCCAGGTGATGCTTTCGGCGCGCGAGCTGTCCTACCAACACCTGCCGAGCCGCATCTGGATCAACGAGCACCTGACGTACACGCACGGCTACGGCGTCGTCTTCGGGCCGGTCAATCAAGTGACGCCCGAGGGGCTGCCGGAATTTTTCATCAAGGATATCCCGCCGGTGGCTTCGAAGCCGGCCCTCAGAGTCACGCGGCCGGAGATCTATTACGGCGAGCTGGCCAACGATTACGTTTTCGTGAAGACCAAGGCCAGCGAGCTGGACTATCCTGCCGGCGACCAGAACGTTTACACCAATTATGAAGGGAGTGGCGGGGTCTCGGTTGGATCGTTCTGGCGCAAGCTGCTCTTTTCGGCGCGCTTCGCAACGCTCCGAATCGCGCTCTCCAACGACGTCACAGGTCAAAGCCGGATTCTTTATCACCGCCAGATTCAAGAGCGTGTGGCCAAGATCGCGCCATTTATCAAGTTCGACCGCGACGCCTACCTCGTGATCGCTCAGGGCGGCCGGCTTTTCTGGATCATCGACGGCTATACGACATCGAGCCGCTATCCCTATTCGGAACCGGTGCCGAAACTGGGCAACTACATTCGCAACTCGGTCAAGGCCGTGATCGACGCCTATAACGGCGCGGTGGACTTCTATGTCAGCGCTCCAGACGATCCCATCATCCAGGCGTATGGCAAAATCTTCCCCGGCCTGTTCAAGCCGCCGGAGCAGATGCCGGAAGAGATCAGAGCCCACATCCGATATCCGCAAGACTTCTTTACCGTGCAGGCGCACATGTACGCGACCTACCATATGCAGGACCCGCAGGTTTTCTATAACAAGGAAGACGTGCTGAGTATTCCGCATAGAAGCATCGGCGGGCGGGAAACGGAGATGGAGCCGTACTATACGATCATGCGCCTTCCCGGCGAGACGCGGGAAGAGTTCGTTCTCCTGCTGCCTTTTACGCCTAACAAGCGCGACAACATGCGTGCCTGGCTGGCGGCGCGGAGCGATCCGCCCAACTACGGCAAGTTGATCGCGCTCGATTTTCCCAAGGCCAAGCTGATCTATGGGCCGAGACAGATCGACGCACGCATCGACCAGGACGCGGTGATCTCGCAGCAGCTTAGTCTTTGGAACCAGCGCGGCTCGCAGGTCATTCGCGGCAGCATGCTGGCGATACCGATCGAGGCGTCGCTGCTTTACGTGCAACCGCTTTATCTTGCGGCGGAGAAAGGATCGCTGCCGGAGTTGAAGCGGGTGATCGTCGCCTTCGGCAATCAGATTGCGATGGAGGAAACCCTGGAGCAATCGTTAGACCGTATTTTCGGCGGCAGATCGGCGCAGGCAAGAGCGCCCGAGGGGCGTGAAGCGGTGAGCAAGGAAAAAACCTTAGCCAATCAAGCCGCGGAGCACTTCGCACGCGCTCAGGAATATCTGCGCCAGGGGAATTGGGCGGCGTTCGGCGAAGAGTTGAAGCGCGTTGAGGAGCTGCTGAAAGAAATGGCAAGGCAAAAGTAAAAAGTTCGGCAGGAGTTTGGTAGATTGACAACGCTCGGGATTCTGAAAAGAAATAAAGAGAAGTAAAGAACGGAAGGCCGCATAGGTTTCTGTTAGCGCGATTTCGCGCAGCGGAGGTGAATATGTACGGCGCCAAGACTCTTGACCATGTCGCTTTTCCCGTCCGTGACTTGGAACGATCGGAGAAGTTTTATCTTGAGACGGTCGGACTCAAGTTCATGACGCAGCGGAAAAACGCCGACGGCTCGCCGCGGCACACCTACGTCCTGGCCGGCGAGAATATCGTCGGCTTGACGCTTCCCGGCGTGCAGGTTCCGCGCTCGACCACGGGCGCGCCGCGCTACGGCATCGCGCTGGATTCGGAGGAGAGCTTCGATGCGACGGCGAAAAGAATTCAAGCGAGCGGGGTTCCAACCGGCTCGGTCGCCGAACATGAATCGGACTCTCCGTGGATCAAATCCCTTTGCTTCGTTGATCCCGACGACAATCACATCGAAATATGTCTGCGCCGCGGCGGGCCCAGCGGAACGTGCTTGAGCCACGTGATCTTCGAGACCAAAGATCTGGCCAAGACGAGCCGTTTCTGGACCGAGGCGCTGGGACTCAAGCCGCTTGGGGACGAGCGCGGAGAAAAGCTCTTTCAGTTCGAGAACGAGCAGATTTTAGGAATCAAAGAAGTAGCGGAGCTGTCGGAGCGAACGAAAAAGAAAGGCCGGGCCTGTCACGTCGCCTTCAACGTGAGCCAGGAAGATTACGATCGCATGGTCACTCTCATCACGGAATTGGGCGGGCGTTCTCTTGGGGATCACCGCTCGACCGACGGTCTTCGGCCGCCCGGCGAGCGCAGCATCTATTTCTTTGACCCGGACAACAACTATCTTCAAATCACTGCCCACGGGGCGGAAAATTGGGATCTCATGTCGGACGAGGAGAAGTGGCGCCGGATTCAGGAGAACCGGGCGAAGCAGGGAAAAGGAATATCCAGCTTCGACGCAGGCAAAACGCCTGGCCGGTGAAAACGTTGGCATGCCGTCAGGACGCCTGGGTGTCTCTCTCCGAGCCGATGCGATACGTTCGGCTTACACTCAACGGTAAGTACCGAGAGTGTTTCTCTGTTCTGCTTGAATTTTCTCATCCCACGCATCGGCTCTCCGAGAAACACCCAGGCGTCCTCTGCGATCTTTTGACTCTCTGAAAGAGATTTTTTTGCTCAAATGGAAAAACCGATCATTCCGACTTTTTCCCGGCACGAGATGGAGCGGCGCTGGAGCGCGGTTCGCGCCGAAATGCGGAAGGCGAACCTCGACAGCGTGATCGGCCTTCCTGCTCAGGGCCACTGGGACCAGTTCGGCGCCGACACGCGCTATCTCACGCAGGTCGGCGGTTTTCAGACCGAGGTTGGGGTTGTCTTTCCGCTCGAAGGCGAGGTGACGGCGGTCGTCCGCGGCGCGAACGAGGTAGAGTGGTGGGGTTTGGCGCAGGACTCGGTCAAAGATATCCGTCCCTCGCGCCGCTCGTACGGCGAGCCGGTGATCCAGCGCCTGAAAGAAATCCGCGCCGAGCGCGTCGGCGTCATCGGCCTCGCGGGTCTGGTGCGCGCTCCGGAAGGCATAGTGCCGTGGGGAACCTATGAAAAGATTCGCGCCGCGCTGCCGCAGATCCGCTTCGAGAACGCGACGGATCTCCTTCAGGAGGCGCGCTCGGTCAAAAGCGCCGAAGAGATCGCTTTTATAGAAAAAGCCGGCGCGATCATCAGTAAAGCGATTGATGCGATGATGGAACTGGTCCGGCCCGGCGTGCCGGAAAATTATCTCATCGCCGAGATGTTGCGGGAGATCGCACGGCAGGAAGGGGAGCCGATCACCATGCTGCTTTTCGGCGCGGGCGGGCCGGAAGTGCCGTGGGCGCAGCGGGTGCCGACGGCGCGGCCGCTCAAAGCCGGCGATCTCATCAATACGGAAGTCGAGGCGAAATACGGCGGCTATATCGCGCAGGCGCTGCAGCCGATTTCTCTCGGGCCGCGGCCCAAAGATTTGGAGAAGATGTTCGACGTGACGCTCGCCGTATTTAAAAAAATGCTCGGGCTGTTGAGACCCGGGCTCGTGTTCGGCGACGTGGTTGCGTTCTATCAGGACGAAGTAGAGGCCGCCGGCTTCGAGCCGGGCGAAGCGTTGATGCACGGGCGCGGGTTGGGCGAAGACGCGCCGATGCTCCGGGGCGCAATTCGAGATTTTCCCGCGGCGCGAAAAGAGCTCAAAGAAGGTCACGTCTTCATCTTGAAGCCGGCGGCGAGAAAAGGCGAGATGAGAGATTCCATTCGCGCGGGCGACACGGTCGTGATAGAGGGAAACGGTGCGCGGCGGCTGGGGAGACGAGAGCTCAAGTTCATAAGCTTATAGCGGTGGAGTGGCGGACGATATGATTCGAGTGGAAAATTTGTGCAAATCTTTCAAGACCCAGGAAGGCGGGGTGGACGCGCTCGCCGGCATCGATTTCGAGGTCAAGCCGGGAAGTTTTTTTACTCTCCTCGGCCCATCGGGCTGTGGCAAGACGACGACGCTCAGAAGCGTCGCCGGCCTGGAGCGTCCCGACCGCGGCGAGATCACCATCGGCGAGCGCAAGGTCTTCTCTTCGAGCGAGGGACTTTTCGTTCCCGGCAACAAGCGCGACGTCGGCATGGTCTTTCAGTCGTATGCGATTTGGCCGCACATGACGGTTTTTAAAAACGTCGCGTATCCGCTCAAAGCTAAGTACCGGCCGCGCGCTGAGGTTCAGGAGAAGGTACAGAAGGCGCTCAAGCTGGTCGGCCTCGAAGAGCTGGGGGACCGGCTCGCGCCGCGGCTTTCCGGAGGGCAACAGCAGCGCGTGGCGCTCGCCCGCGCCTTGGTTGCCGAGCCCAAGGTCCTGTTGCTCGACGAGCCGCTGAGCAATTTGGACGCGAAACTCAGAAACCAGATGCGCTGGGAGTTGAAAGAGCTGCAGCGGCGTCTGCGGACGACGACGCTCTACGTCACGCACGATCAGGTGGAGGCGCTGGCGATTTCCGACGAAATCGCGCTGATGAACCGGGGCCGGATCGTTCAGCACGGCACGCCGCGCGAAATCTACTCCAGGCCGGTGAACGAGTTCGCCGCCGATTTTATCGGCGCCGCCAACATCGTCCGGGGCCGGCTCGTCGAAGGTCCGGACGCGCGTGGCCGGGCGCGCGTCGAGACGACGATCGGAACGCTCGTGGCGACGTTGAAAGGCGGCCCGGAGCCAACCGGAAAGGAAGTTCTGATCGCATTCAGACCCGAGCAGGTCGTGATATCCAACGACGGGCCGCTCGTCTCCGGCGACAACGTTCTCCACGGAGAGTTGCAGGGTTATACCTACCTCGGAGAGTCCACCGAGCTACACGTGCTGGTCGGGCAACAGAAGGTCCAGGCGAAAGGTCCGCCCAACATGACACTTGAGCGCGGCGCGCAGGTTTCGCTCCAGATTCCCGTCGAGGACTGTCTCGTCATCAGGAGCGGCGAAGTCTAGGTCAGTAGGCGGAAAGCAGACCGCAGAAGGCAGGGAAAGAGGGCTGCGTACTGCTTACTTACCAGAAGCGGCTCAAAATTTTATCCCTGACAATTTATAGTGTAGTATAAAAGCCATGAGCGCGGTTTACGTCGCCGGCGTCGGCATGACCAAGTTCGGCAAAAGCGCTCAGACGCTGCTGGAACTCTTCTCGGAAGCTGCCACCCTGGCTTTATCGAACTCGCCGGTTCAAGAGATAGACGCGCTTTATATCGGCGCGATGAATCCCGAGGAGTTCACCGGCGAGAGCAACATCGCCGCTCAGGTCGCCGGGACGCTCGGCGTGTCGGGAATCCCCGCGGTCCGTGTGGAGACCGCCTCTTCCGCCGGCGCCTCGGCGCTGCACGCCGCCTGTCATGCCGTTGCCGCGGGGTACTATCGCAGCGTGCTCGTCGTCGGCGGCGAGAAGATGACCCATCTCAGCACCAGCGCGGCGACCCGCATCCTCGCCGAAGTGATCGAGCGTCAGGAACGCCTGTGCGGCGCGACGATGCCCGCCCTGGCGGCGATGATCACCGAGCGCTATCGCAAGCGCTATCGTCTTTCTCTCTCGCAATTGGAGCGGGTTCTCTGCCTCGTGGCGATGAAAAATCATCAGAACGGCGCGCTCAATCCCCGCGCGCAGTTTCAGAAGCCGATCACCAAAGAAATGTACCTGGCGAGCAAGCTTGTCTCGACGCCGCTCAGGCTTTATGATTGCTCGCCTATGACCGACGGCGCGGCGGCGGTGATCTTGACGGCGGAAAAAACCGATCTGATCGTCTCCGGCATCGGCCAGGGGACGGGCCCCGCGGGTCTGAGAGAAAGAAAATCTTTTACCTCTTTCGAGGCCACACGGATGGCGGCCGAGCGCGCCTATCGGATGGCCGGGATCTCGTCCAAGGACATCGACTTTGCGGAAGTCCACGACGCGTTTACTCCGTTCGAGATCATCAGCACCGAGGACCTGGGTTTTTTCCCCGCCGGCAAAGGATGGCAGGCGGTGGAGGAGGGCAAGACTTCCGTCGACGGCGCATTGCCGATCAATCCATCGGGCGGTCTCAAATCGCGCGGCCATCCGGTCGGCGCCAGCGGAGTGGCGCAGGTGGTCGAGGTTGCCGAACGCTTGAGAGGCAACGTCAAGACAAAGCCTAGGCGCGAACCGAGACGGGCGCTGGCGCAAAGCACCGGCGGGCTTGGAGCCAACAACCTCGTGACGATTGTCGAGCGCGTGGACGGTGCTCGCGAGGCAAAATCTTGGTCGCCTGCGCCGAGCCTTGCCAGGCCGCTGCGGCGGCAGACGGCCGCTGCCGCTCTGAGCGAGGAAGGGCGAATCGAGACCTTCACGATCCTCTACGTTACGCCCGATGGATTTCTGCCTCCTCTCGCTCTGGCGCTCGTGCGCGATCGCGCCGGGCAACTTGTCATGGCCCAAGGAGAGGATATCGGCCATTTAAAGATAGGCCGCGAAGTCTACCTCCGACAGCTCGACGGCGGCTATGTTTTTACGGTGAAGAGCCAGCTGCTGAAGGTAAAAGAAGCGATGAGGCAGCTTGTGCGCGGATTGCCGTCGCTGCCGCTCCGCGCAAAGAAAACGCCCGGTGTGAAGGAGCAGTAGTGATCGGCAGAGGGGAAGACCGCGCCGAGAAGCGCTTTCGGTCGCTTACCCGGCTCATCGCCGAGGAGCTGAAGCGGGCTATTGTATCCGGCAAGCTGGCGCCCGGAGAAAGACTTTCCGAGGACCAGTTGACCGCTTCACTGAAGGTCAGTCCCGTGCCGTTGCGCGAGGCCCTGCGCTCTCTGGAGGCGGAAGGCTATGTAACCTTTTTGCCGAATGAGCACGTGGTCGTAAGCAAGCCCACCATGGAAGAAATCGAGGACGCCTACTCGATCACCGGCGTGCTCGAGGGATTGGCGACGCGGTTGGCGGTAGAGCGGGCGCGCCCCGAGGAGGTCGCGCGGCTGAGGGAGTTGCACCGGCTGCTCAAAGAAGCCTATAGAGCCAAGGACGCGGAGCGGTACTTCGAGGCCAACAGCCGCTTTCATCGCTTCATCGCCGAGCTGGCCCGCAACCAGCGCCTCTATCATCTCATCGTCCAGATGCGCCAGGAGATCCGCAAGGCTCGAATCGTCTCGCTGCACCTGCCGCAGAGGCTCGACTATTCCATGCGCGAGCACGATCAGATCATGGATGCGTTCCTCAAGAAAAATTCCGAGCTGGCGGAGGCCGCCGTCATCAAACATCTTCAGAACCACGTGGAGGCATTAAAGAAAGCGCTTCACGGCGCGCCCGGCCGGCCGCCCTGAGAGAAATCCATGGCGAGTCTTCTTGAAGTCCGCGGTCTCAAGACCTATCTCACCACGTCGCTCGGCGTCATCAAGGCGGTGGACGGCGTGTCGTTCGACGTCAAACAAGGCGAGACGGTGGCCATTGTCGGCGAGAGCGGCTGCGGCAAATCGATGACCGCGCTGTCGATCATGCGGCTCATCCCGCGCCCGCAAGCCGCCATCGTCGGCGGCGAGATCCGTTTTCAGGGAAACGATCTCCTGAAGCTCGACGACGAGGAGATGCGGCGCACCCGGGGCGCCGAGCTCGCCATGATCTTTCAAGAGCCGATGACCTCGCTCAATCCGGTTCTCACGATCGAGCGGCAGATCACCGAGACGCTGGAGGCGCACCGGCCGATCTCCAAGCCGGAAGCGCGGAGCCGCGCGCTCGAGCTGCTCCGGCTGGTGGGCATCCCCGATCCCGCCGACCGCCTGGCCGGGTATCCGCATCAATTCAGCGGCGGCATGCGCCAGCGCGTGATGATCGCGATCGCGCTCGCCTGCAACCCCAAACTCATCCTCGCGGACGAGCCCACGACGGCGCTGGACGTGACAATCCAGGCGCAGCTTCTCGAATTGATGCGCGGTCTCAGCAAGCAATTCGGCGTCGCGCTCGTCATCATCACGCACAATCTCGGTGTCGTCGCGCGCTACGCCGACCGCGTCAACGTGATGTACGCCGGTAAAATCATCGAGCGCGGCAGCGCGGCCGAGATCTACCGCGACCCGCGCCATCCCTACACGATCGGCCTGCTCCACTCGGTGCCGCGCCTCGACCAGCCGCGGAAATCGAAGCTCGAGCCGATCGAGGGCCAGCCGCCGGACTTGTGGAATCTGCCGCCGGGCTGCAGCTTCGCGCCGCGCTGCCGCTTCGTCGTCGAGAGGTGCGCTGAGGAAGCGCCTCCGCTTAGACAAGTTCAAGACGAACATCATTCCGCGTGCTGGGTCGCGGAAAACCTAAGCAAAGATATTTGAAATTTTCAGTTTGATTTTGGGTTGCGGGGTCAGAAAAACGATGACTCGCGCAAAGTCGCAAAGGACGCCAAGCTCGGAGACATAAGACTATATTTTTCTTTGCGCTCTTTGCGCCTTGGCGCGATAAATCTTCTTGCAGTCGTTGTGTTATAACATTTCAAAGGCAGGAGTCTCAGGTCATAAGTTTTTAGTTCGCGGTTTTTAGTTATGTCGGAAACTCAAAACTCAAACCTCAAAACTCAAAACACTGCTATCGTCGAGGTGCGCGGCCTCAAAAAATATTTTCCGGTTACGAGCGGCGTCATCACGCAGCGGATCGTCGGCTGGATCAAAGCGGTGGACGACGTGAGCTTTTCCATCCGCCGCGGCGAGACCTTGGGGCTGGTCGGGGAATCCGGCTGCGGCAAGACGACCACCGGCCGCTGCCTGCTTCAGCTCGAACGCCCCACGAGCGGCAGCGTGCTTTTCGAGGGACGGGACCTCGCGCGCATGAGCGATGAAGAATTGCGCCCGCTCCGCCGGCACATTCAGATCGTCTTCCAAGATCCTTACAGCTCTCTCAACCCGCGCATGACGATCGGACAGATCATTGCCGAGCCGATCCACGTGCACGCGCTCGCGCAGAACGGGACCAAGCGCGACGACCGTGTGGCCGAGCTTTTGCGCGTGGTCGGACTGAACCCGATCATGGCGCGCCGCTATCCGCATGAGCTTTCCGGCGGCCAGCGCCAGAGGGTAGGCATCGCGCGCGCTCTGGCGCTCGAGCCCAAGCTCATCGTGTGCGACGAGCCGGTCTCGGCGCTGGACGTCTCGATCCAGGCGCAGATCATCAATTTACTGGAAGAGCTGCAGGAAAAGTTCGACCTCACGTATCTCTTCATCGCCCACGACCTCTCGGTCGTGCGCCACATCAGCGACCGCATCGCGGTGATGTATCTGGGGAAGATCGTCGAGATCGCGGACCGCCTGGAGCTTTACGAGAATCCGCTCCATCCTTATACGAAAGCGCTGCTTTCGGCGGTTCCCGTGCCCGATCCCATGATCGAAGCCCGGCGCGAACGGATCGTCCTCGGCGGCGAGGTGCCGAGCCCTTCGAACCCGCCTTCAGGCTGCGTCTTTCATACCCGTTGTTCGATCGCCATCCCGGATTGCAAGCAGGCCGTTCCTGAATTGAGGGAAATTAGGCCGGATCACTGGGTGGCCTGCGCTCTGGCGTGAAATTACTCGCAGAGATTCATGGCCCCATCTCTTTGTGAATCGCGCGGAGCGTCGTGAAGTCGTAAACCTGCTCGGGGGCCACTTCACGCTCGACCTTGAGGGTCTTCCTCTGCAGCGCGATCGTCTTTTCCTGGAGCGCGCGTGGAATCGTGCCGTCGGCGGACATCCCTCGCTGCGCCGCCTTATAAGCCTCCGTAGCTTCGCTTTCCGTTACTTTCATCGCATTGGCCATTCTGCTCACGGCTTCCTTTTCGTTCGTCTTAAACCAGAAAAACCCTTTGAGCGTGCCGCGGAGAAAACGGCGCATAAAATCCGGCCGCTGAGCGAGCGTTTTCTCCGCAACGACGACCCCGGCGGTGACGAATTCGAGATGATCGCCGTAGAAGACGAGCTCGTGAAAGCCGTTTTTCTTGGCGATCAGGCTGTCGGTTTGATTGAGCACGGCCGCGTCCACGGCGCCCGCCATCAACGCGGCCAGCCTGCTGGGGGTGGGCTCGACCGCGCGCAGCGCGACGTCGCGCTGGGGATCGATCCCGCTTTTAGCCAGTAGCTCACGTGTCATCTGATCCAGGGCCGCGCCGAAGCTTGAGACGGCAATTTGTTTCCCCTTGAGCTCCTGCAGCGTTTTGACGTTCCTGGCGAAGAGCCAGTTGAGCGGGCGCGTATCGAAGACCATGACGATCCTGAGCGGCAGACCTCTTAAGATAGCGCCCGCGCCCTGGCCGAGGATCTGGCTGGCGTCGAAGTTGCCGCCGACCAGGCCTTGAATACCCGGCAACATCCCGGCCTGAACCGCCAACACCTCGAGTCCTTCCTCGTGGTAAAAGCCTTTTTCAATCGTGTAGCGATAGAGAAGAGTATTCGCGCTGATGCCGGCGGATATATGGATGTGCGCCCTTTCCGACGCGAGCGACGCGCCGGAAAACATGAGCCTCGACCCCAGGACCGCTATGAAGATGCTCCGATGCTTCCAGCTAGAAGCCATATTTCTCTACGGCGGCTATCGCGGTCTGGAGAGCGGATTTTAGTTGCGGTCTGCCGCTGACTTCCTTGTAAGCCGCGACGACCGGACCGTCACGCAGAACTTCCTCGACCGGAAGCGCCCGCTGAAGCTTTCCACGCTGAACCATTTCAGCGACGATTCTATTTACCGCCTCCGGCGCGACGCCGCCGTCTATCGGCAGCGCCCAACTGTCCAGCCGATCAGGCGACGTGACGATGGCGAGCCGGCGCTCGTCTTCGTTGTGTGTATTGGTTTTCCTGAGGCGCGCCTCAAGCTCCTTCAAATAATCGTAATTTTCGATATCGCGCATGAACCAGAAAGCGCGGATGATGGCGCGGAAGTACGCGCGTAATTCTTCGCCGCGCTGCTCGATCGTTTTGGCAGTCGCGACGGTTATTTTTCCCGGCCGCTTCGGAAAAATCTTGTTTGGGTCGAGGATCATCGGAAAGCCGTCCCTTTCAAGCTGATCGGAAAAAGGCGGCTGCGAGGTGACGGCGTCCACCTTTCCGGCACGGAGCATCTCGGCGTGGGCCGGGTTGTTGCGGTAGCCGAAGACCGGATCGTAGATCCATTCGACTTCGGTCTCCGGATCGACGTCGGCATCGCGCAGAGCTTGATGGATGAAGACCTGTACCAGGCCTTCTCGCTCGCGCATGCCGATCCTGCCGCCGCGAAGCGCGCTCATGTCTTTCACGCGCTTGGCGCCGTACCATTTCAGAAACGGCGTGTAGCGCCAACCGCCGACGATGTAACAATCCGCTCCCTTGGCGCGCTGGGAGATCGCCGCTTCGACGTCGACCGCGGTGGCGATGTCCACGCCGCGATTTTTCATCGCCAGCGCGAGCCCTTCACATTCCAACGGGCCCGGAATCAAGCCGCCCGCGTCGTAACGGTATGCGCCAAGCTTCTCGTCGCGAAAAAATCTCTGCTCCTCGGCGACGAAGATAGCGATCTGGTGGCCCACGTGGTAATTGCTGTTGGCGATGAGAAGAGGCTGGTCGAGCGCGCTCATGATTCAATTCATTTTCCGTGTGGCGCGATCATAGTATTGGCGATCGGAGGCAGTCAAGCATTATGCGTAGCGCCCGGCGAAGAGGCGGACCGCGTTCCCGGCCTTTGTGGTACCTCTGGCAAACTCTTGACTTTGCGAACGGAGATGGACTAGGTATTCGCAACGACACTGGTGTCCGGCTGCTCAAGCGGGGCGATGGTCGTAGACCCTAAAGGAGGTACTCAACGATGAGTGACAAAACCGGACGGCTCATTGCCGTTACATGCGGCGCGATTCTTTTTCTGGCGATGCTGATTTTCTCGCCGCCTGCCGAAGCCGCGCAGGCGGAGAAGGTCCGCACCGGCGGCGAGCTCGTCTTCGCCGTGGGTGGCACGCCTCCCTCCTTCGACGGTCACCGGGAAACTACTTTTGCGATGCTGCATCCGGTCTCGCCTCACTACAGCACGCTTCTACGCTTCGACCCGCAGGCGTACCCAAAAATAATCGGCGACGTGGCGGAGGATAAATGGACGATCTCCAAAGACGGGCTTACCTACACGTTCAAGATTCGCAAGGGGATCAAGTTCCATGACGGAAGCGATCTCACGTCCAGAGATGTGAAAGCAACTTACGACAAAATTATTTTTCCGCGGGAAGGTGTGGCCAGCGCCCGGCAAGCCTCTTATGCGGTCGTGAAAAAAATAGAGGCGCCGGACCCCGCCACCGTGGTCTTTGAGCTGAAGCAGTTGTCGGCCTCGTTCATCGCCAACCTGGCTTCGCCGTGGAATTTTATTTACAGCGCCGAGAAACTCAGTCAAGACCCGCGCTGGTACGAGAAGAACATCATGGGCTCGGGACCGTTCGTTTTCGTCGAGCACGTGGCCGGCTCGCACTGGATCGGCAAGAAGAATCCCAACTACTATATGAAAGACCGCCCCTACCTGGACGGCTTCAAGGCTATTTTCATTCGCGACACGGCGCCACGCGTCGCCGCGGTCCGGAGCGGCCAGGCGCTCATCGAGTTCCGCGGTTTTAACCCCGCAGCGCTCGCTGACGTTACGAAAACCGTGGGGAAAAACGCCGTCGTCCAGGAAAGCCCCTGGATTTGCAATCTGACGGTCACGATGAACAGCGAGAAGAAACCCTTCAACGACGCGCGCGTGCGCCGCGCCTTGAGTCTCGCCATCGATCGCTGGGGCGCGTCCAAGGCGCTCTCCCAAATCTCGCTGATGAAGTACGTCGGCGGAGTTTTCCGTCCGGGCTCGCAGTTCGCGACGCCGGAAGCGGAGCTCACCAAAGTGGCTGGCTTCAGTAAGAACATCGACGCGTCGCGCAAGGAAGCCCGCCGCTTGCTCAAAGAAGCCGGAGTGGCCGAGGGATTTTCTTTTACGCTCAAGAACCGCAACGTGAAAGAGCCCTACGAGGTTACGGGGGTCTACGCCATCGATCAATGGCGGCAGATCGGTCTCAACGTCAACCACGTCGCGCAGGAAGAGAATACCTACTTCAACGATTTGCGCCAGGGGAACTACGACGCCGCGATCGATTTTGCCTGCGATTTCATGGACGAGCCGGATCTGCAACTGCAAAAGTTTCTGAGCGCCAAGAAAAGCTCTCTGAATTACGCCCGCTATAACGACGACGAGTTGGACGAGCTATACGACAGGCAGAGCCGCATGACGGCGCTTGCCGATCGTCTGAAGGTTCTGAGACAGTTCGAAAAGAGAGTGCTGGACGAGCAAGCATACCAATTCCACATCCTGTGGTGGCAGCGCATTGTCCCGCATTGGGCGAAAGTCAAAGGCTGGAAGATCACGCCGAGCCATTACGTGAACCAGGACCTGAGGGACGTTTGGATCGCCGAATAACCAAGTAAAAAGGAAAAGGTAAAAAGGCAAAAACGATGCAGCTCGTTTTTACTCATACCTTTTACCTTTTGCCTTGAGATGTGGCAGTACATTCTTAAACGCCTCTTGTTGATGATTCCGACGCTGCTCGGAGTCGCGGCTCTGGTTTTTCTGCTCTTGCGAGTGTTGCCGGGCGACATCGTCGAACTCAAGTACGCGGGCAGCGGCACCTTCGCGCCCAGGCAGGTCATCGAGGTGGAGCGGAAGCAGCTCGGTCTCGACAAGCCGCTCTGGCGGCAATTCGTAAGCTGGATGTGGGGCATCGTCCGCTTCGACTTCGGCACTTCCATGTGGACCGGGAGGCCGATCGCTCACGAGGTCGCGATCCGTCTCGAACTGAGCCTCGAACTTGCGCTCATGGCGACGTTCGTCGCCGTTCTCATCTCCATTCCTCTCGGAACTCTGGCGGCCCTCAAACAGGACACCTGGATCGATTATTTCGTCAGGGTTTTCTCCATCGCCGGTCTGGCCATCCCCTCTTTCTGGCTCGGCATCCTCATCATTCTTGTTTTCATCATCTTCTTTAAATGGCTTCCGCCTTTGACCTTCACCTCGTTTTGGGTCGATCCCAAGGCGAATCTCACGCAGCTCCTCTGGCCCGCGCTGGCCGTGGGGTATCGTTATTCGGCTGTAGCCACGCGCATGACGCGTTCGGCGGTTCTGGAGGTGCTGCACGAGGATTACATCCGTACGGCGCGGGCGAAGGGGCTGTGGGAGAAAGTCGTGCTGACGCGCCACGCGCTCAAGAACGCACTGCTGCCGGTCATCACGGTGCTCGGTCTCGAGTTTGCGTTTCTCGTCGGCGGCTTGGTCGTGACGGAACAGGTATTCAACTTGAACGGCATCGGCAAGCTCTTTGTCGAAGCGATCAGCCAGCGGGACTACACGATGGTGCAGAGTCTCGTGCTGCTGACTTCCTTTGTGTTTATCTTCGTCAACTTCATTGTCGATCTCGTCAACGCGTGGCTGGATCCGCGCATCCGCTACCAATAGCGGGCTCGCCTATGTCCGGAGAAACGGCCGTCGCCGCCCATTCGTTTTCCAGAACACTGTCGTTGAATCGCTGGGCCGTCGTGGCTTTGCGCTTCGCCCGCCGCCGACCGCTCGGCGCCGCCGGAGCGGCGATCATCGTCATCATGATCGTCGCGGCCCTGCTGGCGGGTCTCATCTCTCCTTATGACCCGTTGACGACCGATTATGCTGCCATGCTTCAGGCGCCGAGTTGGGCTCATTGGTTCGGCACCGACGCCTTCGGCCGCGA
Source organism: Candidatus Binatia bacterium (assembly GCA_036504975.1). Taxonomy (NCBI): domain Bacteria; phylum Candidatus Binatota; class Binatia (SeqCode); species Binatia bacterium. The sequence continues at coordinate 14,961 of DASXUF010000110.1, forward strand.
TGTCTTAACGCGCGTCATTTACGGGGCGCGGACGGCTCTCCTCGTGGGCTTTTGCTCTTCCTTTTGGGGCGCGACTCTAGGCGCTATTATCGGGGTCACCAGCGCTTACTTCGGCGGCAAGGTCGATCTGATCGTTCAGCGCTTCATGGACCTCTTGCTCTCGTTCCCATTGATCGTGCTGGCCTTGGTGGTCGTTGCGGTTCTAGGAATCGGCACGGTCAATGTGATTTTAGCCATCATGGTGCCGATGATTCCGCGCTCTGCCCTGGTCGCGCGCAGCAGCGCGCTCTCTCTCCGACAGACTCCGTTCATCGATGCGGCGCGTGCTTTGGGCTTCGGCCACACGCGGATTATTTTCCGCCACATGCTGCCGAACGTCATGGCGCCTTATCTCATCATGCTCACGGCGTTCCTCGGCCAGGCGATTTTGCTCGAAGCTTCGCTCTCTTTTCTCGGCCTCGGCGTGGCCGAGCCGGTGGCGGCGTGGGGACTGATGCTCCGCGGCGCTGCCGTGGAATTCGCCGAGCGCGCGCCGTGGATGGCGATTTTTCCCGGCATCGCGATCAGCCTCTCGGTTTTCGCCTTTAATCTCTTCGGCGATTCTCTCCGCGACGCGCTCGACCCGAAGCTCCGGGTGTCCTAGTGGACTGGTTCACTTAATTTGGCAACGCCGTTCTGGTTCGACAAGCTCACCACGAACGGCGTTTTCGTAGTCCGTTCGCACTGAGCCCGTCGAAGTGCGAGGGAGCCAGCTGTGCCTATCGCCTGTATTTGAGCCTTGCCAGGTTCCCCGCAAATCGCGTAAGATTCGCGGAAAACATGTCGAGTAAGGCAGATTGAACGATACGCTCAAGGGCCTTCATGCTGACTCCGGCTCCGCTTGTCGTTCCGCCAGATGAGCTAGAATCGACTTTCGGCGGAGGAGTTCCGAAGCTTTGGTATTGTGGAGAGCTCGCACTCCTTAAGAATCAGCTTCTGGGGGTAGTTTCGGCTAGAGAGATTGAGCCGGACTTGGCGCTAAAAACCGCTGAACTGATTGAACAGTTGACCTCGATCAAGGTTACCTTCATTGGAGGGTGGCACTCTCCGCTTGAAGAAGAAGCGCTGCGGATTCTACTTCGTGGTCGCGCTCCGATTGTGTTTTGCGTTGCCAAGACTCTGGAAAAATTCGTGCCGTTGGAAGATGTCCGGACGGTCGTCGCTCAGGGACGCGGATTGTTGCTGACACACTGTAGCCCAAAGGCGAGGCGGATCAGCAGAGATGCCTCGTTAAGACGGAACGAGATATTCTTGAGTCTCGCCAGGGCGTTGCTGGTGCTGTCAGCGCCTCCTCGCAGTGCGTCCGCAAAGCTCGCCGAAGGCGCTGTGAAGCTCGGCAAACCGGTTTTTGCGATTGATCATCGAGTCAACCAGGATTTGTTGGCTTCCGGCGTTTTGCCGGCGACGTTTGAAAACATCAGCCAAGCCTTTCAATGAGAAACTATGGCCACTGCAAAGACACTTGAAGACATCATCACCGAGCAGGCGCCGATAGTTTGCGAACAGATCGAAGCGGCGGTTTCGTTCGCCGATTCGGAAGAAGACCTTCGCATCGAATGCGAGAAGGCCATCGAGGTGTTTCGCAAGGAGGCCGATCTTCCGGAGTTGAAAGGTCACCACGAGGTAACGATCGGCAAAGGCCGGGCCGACTCGGTCTATGATTACGTTTTTATCGAGTACAAAAAGCCCGGCCGGCTGAAAGAGTCGAACGATACGCCGGGAAACCGAGAAGTTATCAAGCAGCTTCAAGAGCGAGCAAAGGCGTTCAAGTCCGAGCTGAAGCGAGATCCCAAAGAACTTTTCGGAGTCGGGACAGATGGCAACTTTTTCATCACCGCGAGATACCGGAGCGGTCGCTGGGAGATCAGTCCTGCCAGAGAGCGATCCGTTCATGTCGTAGAGGATTTCCTCAGAAAGCTCTCAAGTCTCGGCGTTGCCGGTAAACCATTCCTTGCCGACTATTTGGCCGGAGATTTCGGCGCAGAGAGCGAGCGCAAGCTGGCCCGCGAGGGAATCGAAAAACTTTACTGGCGCATCCGCGAAGCCGAAAAGGAGCCGGAAAAGTATCCCAAGGCCAAGGTCCTCTTCGACCAGTGGAGAATTCTCTTCGGTGAGGTCTGCGGTTATGACATTAAGAACCCCAGCAGCAAGATAAAACAACTAGGCGAATTCTACGGCGTCGGGAAAGACCCGAACCCAGCCGCTCTCCTCTTTGCCGTTCACAGCTACTATGCGCTTTTCATGAAATTCCTGGCTGCAGAGATCGCCACCACGTTTAACCCTTTGAGCGCATCGTTTCTCGCGCGGCTGCATCAAACGGGGTCCTCGGAAAGATTGCGCGGGGAGCTGCGAGAACTGGAGGACGGCGGCATCTACCGCCACCTTGGCATTAAGAATTTCTTGGAAGGCGACCTGTTCAGTTGGTACCTGGATGCATGGGATAACGACGTCGAAAGAATCATCCGCCAGATGGTGGCAGCTCTCGACGAGTACGATCCTAAAACTCTAAGCATCGACCCTATCGAATCCCGCGACCTCCTAAAGAAACTCTACCAGCAACTATTTCCAAAGACGGTCCGCCACGATCTCGGCGAATACTACACACCCGACTGGTTGGCTGAGGTTGTCATCGAACGAGTCGGCTATGACGGCGATCCCGACAAAAGGGTTCTCGATCCAGCTTGCGGTAGCGGGACCTTCCTGGTGATGGCGATCAATAAAGTCCGGGAATATGCCGACAAGCATATGATTCCCAAGCACGAACTGCTGCCCAAGATTCTCAACAACATTATCGGCTTCGATTTGAACCCGCTCGCTGTCATGGCTGCGAGAACAAACTATCTCCTCGCATTGCGCGAGCTGTTAAAACTTGGGGGTGAAATTGAGCTTCCGATTTATCTCTGCGATTCGATTATGACGCCTGCTGAGTATGGCGAGTTAATTACGAAAGAGGGAACTGTTACTGGCGGCATTGGAAAGGTCAAGGAACTGAAAACGAGTGCTGACCGATTTATGATTCCGACCGAGATCTCCCAAAGCCGGCAGACAGTAGCTGCATACACGGAGGAGCTGGAGCATTGCGTCAGAAACGATTACTCGGAGGATGAGTTTATCAGCCGATTGAAGGGCCAGAGGATTCCACTGGAGTCTGAAGAGTTGCATAAGGTGCTCTACCGCCAAGTTGTCAAGCTCAAGAAGCAAAATCAAAACGACATCTGGGCGCGGATCATCAAGAACAGCTTCGCGCCTCTGTTTACCGAACGGGTTGATTACGTGATTGGGAACCCACCATGGATTCGCTGGGGTTACCTACCTGAAGACTACCGGGATCAAGCAAAGCACCTATGGAGGAAATACGGGCTTCTCGCCAAGAAGGGCCTTGAAGCTATCATGGGAACAGGCGAATTGGACTTCTCCATGCTGTTTACGTACGCCTGTATTGATTCTTACTTGCTTGATCACGGCAAAATGGGTTTCCTGATAACACAGGAGGTCGTAAAATCTAAGGGAGCTGGTGAAGGTTTTCGACGATTCAGACTAGGACTAGAGGGTGTACCTTTCCAACTCTGTACATTCCACGACTTCGTAAAAGTCAGTCCATTCGAAGCGGGCAATAAAGCTGGTCTTATTATTGTCGAAAAGGGCAAGGAGACCGCATACCCCATTCCCTACTACGTGTGGAAAAAACGGGCAGGCATCCGCCAGATTGATAATAGCCTGCCTCTAGATGAAGTTTTAAAATTCATCGAGTGCGAAGTACTCTCTGCCAAGCCGATAAGCAGTCCAACAAGCGCATGGCAAACCGCGTCACCCGCCCAGAATCAAGTCTTGGACAAAATAAAAGGGCGTGGAAGTTACCGAGCAAGATGTGGCGTTTCAGTTGACCCGTATGGAGTGTTTCTCGTCGAGATGACGCAGGTCATAAGTCCAGATACTGTACTTGTATCAAACTTGCCTGAACTTGGTGACGCAAGTATTCCCAAACTTCCTCCGCAGGCAATTGAAAATACCTATCTGTATCCTGCTGTGAGAGGAAAAGATATACACCGCTGGATGGCAAACCCAGTTTATGCGGCGATCATCATAAATAAGAGTACAAAGCGGGCTGACATACCCTCGGAGTCTGAGGTTAAAACTAACAGCCCTAAAACATATGCCTTTCTCCGGACCTTGCAGGATTCGGCTCTTAAACGGGAAAAATACTGGCGCTACTTTGCCAAACCGCAACACTCGAAGGCACTTCTGACTACAGACCAGCAAGGTAAGAATCAAAAATATTTTCGGTTGCGCGAGCAATTGTCAGACGGCGGAGCGCTGTACGATGTTTCTGAGGCTCCCTTCTATACACTTTTTAATGTGGGCCCCTACAGTTTCTCCCCATTCAAGGTGGTTTGGCAGATGGGGGCGAATCAAATGAAGGCTGCGGTGGTTTCCACTCATGCCTTTCACGCTAGTGGGAAGTCTACGCCGCTCCAAGTAGTAATTCCTTGCACTGGTACTACGTCCTATGCTTCATTCCAGGTTGGGACAGAGGCACACTATGTTTGTGCACTTATGAATTCGTCGCTTGTTGGGGCACTGCTCAAGTCGTTTTCCTCGGGAGGGCGCGGATTCGGTGCTCCTTCAATTCTCAGTAATATTGCTGTTCCGAGGTTTAACTTCCAAGATAAGACTCATAAAACTCTTTCTGAACTCTCGGTGCAAGTGCACGAATTGACTACGGCGAAGAGGACGGATGATCTACCGAAGATAGAATTGGAGATTGATCAGGTGGCGGCGGGGATGTGGGACATCACATCGAAAGAACTTGAGCAAATCCAGAAAACCCTCAAGGAAAAATAATTTTCAGTCTGTCGGCTTTGAGTAAGAAAATGGACCTTCAAGTAGGCGACTCTGTAATCGGCACTAATCCAAGCCTCCGGCCTTACGGCGCTGGGCGGGTGCTGATGGTGAAGAACGGAATTGCGAAGGTCGAGTACTCGCCCGGGCTTTTCTCGGAACCGCCGCTTTATGCGCATACCAAACTACTGAAGATAGAAGAAGCAGAGAGGGTGCCGGCCCCTTTGGAGCTGGCTTTAAAGGGCCAATGGGAAAAAGAGACGTGGCGCTTCGATCTTAGGCAGATGGCCGCGCGGTTCCTGACGGGAAACATCGGCGGACAATTGAGCGACGCCCGAACGGAAATACTACCGCACCAAATTTTTGCGGCCCATAAAGTTGTAAGCAGCCCAAAGAGACGGTTTTTGCTTGCCGATGAGGTTGGTCTCGGCAAAACCATCGAGGCGGGGATGATCTGGCAGGCATTGGCCCAACGCGGTCAGGCAAAAAGAACTTTGATCATTTGTCCGGCGGGACTGACGGTTCAATGGCAGGAGGAGATGCAGGACAAGTTCGGGCAGTTCTTTGAAATCTTCCAGCGCGACTTTCACACGATCAACCCGCGCATCTGGGACCTGAAGGCGTGCGCGATCGCGTCGCTCGATTGCCTGAAGCGCAAGGAGCACAAGGAAAAGCTTCTCGAAAACCGCAAGTGGGATCTGATCATCTTCGACGAGGCGCACCGTTTGAGCGCGAGAGACTACGGAGAAGCCAAAACGGAGAAGACGCAGAATTACCGCCTGGCCGAGGATCTGGGAGAACACACGGACGCCTTGCTTTTGTTGACCGCCACTCCGCATCAGGGAGACGCGACCCATTCGCGCTTTCGCCATCTGCTCGGATTGCTGGATAACGAGATCGATTTCGGCGGCTTGGAAGACGGCCAGGTAACGCTTTGGAACTATGCCGTCAGGGAACCGAGAGGCAACGGCTATCGGCCCTACAAGGACTACATCTTACGGACACCGAAGCTCAACGTGACGGATTCCCAAGGAAGAAAAATCTTCCGCGGCCGCGATACGCATCCGCTCCGCTTCCCCATGTTCAAGGACGAGGCGGAATTCTACAAGGAAGTCAGCCGTTATATCTCCGCCGGTTATCGCATGGTGGAACACCTTAAGGATCGTAACAAGAAACTCGCGATCGGCTTCGTGCTCACGGTTTTCCAGAAACTAGCTTCCAGCTCGACGCATGCAATCAAGGCGGCTCTTTATGGCCGGAAAATGCGCCTACAAGATAAATATCGCCGGCTGCCCGATTCCGTCGATCGCTTGGAATCGCTTCTTGAGGAGGCGGACGAGCGCTTCGAAGGCGAGATGGAAGAGAAGGCCGCTTGGCGGCTCAAGACCGAGGAAGAGTTCGTTAAAGACGAGCTTGTGCAATTGGAACGGCTGATCGCCATGCCGGTCAAGCAGGATCGAAAGCTCGTCGAGCTGAAGCAATTGATCAAGCGGGTCTTCAGCGAAAGCGAGAGAGGGGAGCAAGAGAAGGTTTTGGTCTTCACGGAGTACAGGAGAACTCAGGACCATCTGGTCGAGGAGTTGGAAAAGAGCTTTGGCAAAGGCTCGGTCGTAGTGATCAACGGCGACATGAAACTGGACCAGCGGAAAACCAGCGTGCAGCGGTTCCGAGAGAATGAAAACGTCCGCTTTATGGTCAGCACCGAGTCGGGCGGCGAAGGCATCAACCTTCAATTCTGTCACGTCCTCGTGAATTACGACCTGCCTTGGAACCCGATGAGGATCGAGCAGCGCGTGGGGCGCATCTACCGCTTCGGCCAAACCAAGAGAGTTCAAATCTACAACTTCAGAGGCAAAGAAACCGTGGAGGATAAAATCTACGGCTTCCTCGAACAAAAAATTGAAATTGCCGCGAAGGCTTTAGCGAAAGTCACCGGGGAAGACCCGGAGGACATCAAAACCACGATGCTCGGTCAACTGGAGAGCGAGGTGGATTACAACTCGATCTACAAGCGCGCCATCGTCGAGCAGGACATCGAACAATCCAAAGAAGAGATAGAAGAGGGGGTCAAAAAAGCCCAGCTTGCGTATGAGATAGCGACCAACAGCTTGTTCCGAGATGTCTCCGGCTATTCCTTCGCCAATTACGAAAGGGAACTGAAAGCGGACGTGGACCTTGAGGCGTTGAGGGAATTGACCGAGCGGTTCTTGCAGCACCATCACCGCCAGGTTCAGAAGAAAGACGGTTTGTTTGAATTCCTCACGCCGGAAGACCTGCGCGGGCCCGGCATCGACGAGCGGTTTACCAAAGTGACCTTTGACCGCAAAGCGGCCATAGAAAACCCTGACCTTACCTTTTTTGCGCTGGGCCATCCCTTTGTCGATAGCATGCTCAAGACTTGCGGGGACGTGAAATTTGGCGGTTATTGCGCTCGACGGCATATCCGGGACGTGAAAGCGGGCCCGGCCTGCGGATACGCTTTTAATTTCATCGTCCGGCAACGAATTCACCGGGATGATCATGAGGAGTTTTTGTTTGCGCTCCATCCCATCTTTGTCGGAGATGACGGTACGATCGACGATATGACAGCGAAGTTGTGTTTGGAACGCTATAGCGATTCGCTCGGCGGAGAAATCGAAGTGAACCTCAAACCCAGCGATGCCTTTGAAATCGCAAAGGCACGCCTTCAGAAACAGGTTAAAACTATCTGGGATTGGGAAGAGGACGTATCCTTGCTTAATCTCGCCTTGGTCGCGATAGGGTCGTGAGTTTTCAGCGCCGTGGGTTAATTCCCCGCCGCTTGCTGGGCGGTGTTGGTTCGTAGCCCCGCCAGAGCCCGTCATTCCCGCGTGCTTTTAGCGGGAATCCAGGCGAACTTCGGACTGGACCCCCGATTATAACATTCGGGGGTGACAACTTGGGATAAATTATCCGAGGGGCCTCTCGATCTCCCGCAGCTTGCTGCGAGGTTGTTCCTTAAGTGCCGAATGACCCGGACTCTCAGGTTTACCTGCCTTCGATTCCACCAGGTTTTATTTTGGCAGCGAGAAGAAGAACGTCGCGCCTTTGCCCTCCTGGCTTTCCGCCCAGATCCTGCCCCCGTGCGACTCGACGATCATTTTACAGATGGCGAGCCCGAGCCCCGTGCCTTTGTGCTTGGAGGTCTTGCCGCTTTGGGTCTGGCGGTATTTCTCGAACAGGTCGCCCATTTCGTGCGCCGGAATTCCAGCGCCGCTGTCTTTGACCCAAATCGTCGTCTCGCCCTCGTTTTTCTGCGCGGCGCCGACCTCGATCGTGCCGCCCTCGCGGGTAAACTTGATGGCGTTGCTGATCAGGTTGGTAAAGACCTGTCCCAGGCGCGCGGGATCAGCGTTGACTCGAGACAGAGGCGGTTCGGTGCGGCCGGTGAGAGAGATCTTTTTCTCCCGGGCCAAGATAACGTAATCGTCGAGGCTCGCGCGGATCAGTCGCTCCACGTCCACTTCCTCCTTGATCAATTCCAGCCGGCCGGCTTCGATCTTGGAGAGATCGAGAAAGTCGTTGATGAGGTTCAACAAGTTGCGGCTGCTGGCGCTGATCTTGAATAGCCAGGTCTTTTGATCATTGGTGACAGGACCGACCAGACCGTCTTCGACGATGGCGGCGCTCGACATGATCGCCGTAAGCGGCGCCCTGAGATCGTGGACGATCATGGCGGTGAAATCCGCCTTGAGCTTTTCCAGTTCCTGGGCTTGAAGCTTGGAGGCGAGAATCGGCTCCAGCTCGCGGGCGGCGATCGCGAGCGTCTGCCGGGTTTCGTCCGTGTAGAGCGAGCGGTTGGCGGTAAAGACCGATAGACCGCCTTCGACGGCGGCGGAAAAGCGCGCCGAAAGCATGGCGAGCTTCCTCCTCTCCGCCGGCGCCTCGGCGCTCAGCAGCTCGGGGTTGAGCATATTCATCCGCGGCGACTCTTTATCCCGCGGCGGCACGAGATTTTCTTCCAGCAGGGTCTGCCGGGCAATTTCCAGCCACGCGGCCGGAACCCGCTCCGCAAAGTGGACTATCGTCATCGGCCCATTGGGCGCGCGCATCGAGAGCACGGCGATCTGATAATCGATGAGGGATTTAAAAAATTCGAAGAAATTGTTTAACACGGCGATGAGGTCGCTGGTCGAGCGGCCGGTCTCGCGGATGCGATTGCTGATGGTCGCCTCGAACAGAAGACGGTCCAGCAAATCGGTCAGGCGCGCGTGTGCGGTCTGGCGCGCGAACGGCACGGCGCCCTTGGAGACGGGCTTGTTCGTCGTCTTGCGCTTTTTCTCCGCCAGGAGTCGGGCGACCTCTTGTTCGAGTGGCCCCGTGCCGGTCCCTTTGAGTACGTAGCTGTCGGCGCCGGCCTCCTTGCCCCAAAAGCGGTGTTCCTGCTGGTCCAGGGTCGTAAGCAATATGATGGGCAGGTCCTCCGTCGCGGAGTCGTTCTTCAAGAGCCGGCAGACCTGATAGCCGGTCAGCTCGGGCATCACGATGTCCGAGACGAGGAGATCCGGGCTCTCGCTTTGAACGAGGTGAAATGCCTCCAGGCCGTTGCTCCCCTGCACCACCTGGTAGCCCCGGCGCTCGAGGGCCAAGGCGATCGTGCTGCGCTGCGTACGGCTGTCGTCGACGACCACTATTTTTGCGGCCATGCGGTTTTTCCCTCCTCTCTCAGGAAGGCTGCCTGGATGATCTCGTCGGCGATCTTTTCCAGGGGACTGACGATTTCCGCTGCGCCGGTGATCATGGCTTCCCGCGGCATGCCGAAGACGAGCGAGCTGGCCTCGTCCTGAACGATCGTCCGCCCCCCGGCGGCGCGGATCTTTTTCAATCCTTGAGCCCCGTCTTTTCCCATCCCGGTCAACAAGACGCCGATCGCCTCCGCGCCGTAGATTTGCGCCGCCGATTCCATAAGGCGATCCACGGAGGGGCGATGTCCTTGAAGCGGCGGGTCGTCGGTGAGGGTGAATTTCTTTCCCGCGCTGATTTCGAGGTGATGGTTGTCCGGCGCGATATAGACGTTCCCGTTGCGGAGCGAGACTCCGTGGACGGCGAGCCTTACCGGCAGCGAGGACTCGCGCTCGAGCCATTGCCGCAAGCCGGCAACGAAGCCGGGCGCAATGTGCTGCACGATGGCGATCGGGATCGGGAAGTAATGGGGCAGGGCTTTTAAGATTTTGGCCAGCGCCGGGGGGCCGCCGGTCGAGGCGCCGATGATCACCACTTCGGCTTTGGCGGGCCGATTGACCTCGGTCCTTGGCGCTGCGGAGGGCGGCGCGGGTTTGTTGACCAACCGCATCGGATGGACGTGCGCCACGGTTTTGACGCGGAATATCAACTCCTCGCCGATCTGAGAGAATCCTCCCGGTCCGATGCCGCTCGGCTTGCCCATGATGTCCACCGCGCCGCACCGGAGCGCTTCGAAGGCCACCTCCGAGTCGCGGCTTTCGATCATTTGGCTCACGACCAGAATAGGAACCGGACGGGTCGAAGCGATGATTTTCGTCGCTTCCAGCCCGCCCATGAGCGGCATGTTGAGGTCCATCGTCATGACGTCCGGATTCAGCGAATTTCTGAGATCGATGGCTTCCTGGCCGGTTTTTGCCCAGCCCACGACCTCGAGGTCGGGATCCTGGCTCAATAGATCCCGCATCATGGCGGCGATCGAGGGTGAATCGTCGGCGATCAAAACTTTAATCATAAGAAATTAAAAGACGTGTTCGTGTCCGTGCTCGTGTTGGTAAAGAGGGTTCTGCTATGCGCACGATCACGAGTCACGAGCACGCTTCTTTCTGTTTACGCGAAGCGTTGGACGATCTCCAAAAAACGCTTCTGGTCGAAGACCGCCTTGGTGAGGTAGGCGTCGGCGCCCGCCTCGATGCCGCGTCTCTTGTCCGCTTCGGTTTGCAGCGCCGTAACCAGGATCACGGGCAGGTCTTTGAAGCGCTGGTCTTTTTTTATCCTCTCGGTCAGCGCGAAGCCGTCGAGGCGCGGCATTTGGACGTCGCTCACGACGATGTCGAAACTTTTCTCGTACAGCTTGATCAGACCGTCCTCGCCGTCCACGGCCGTCGTCACGTCGAAGCCGGCCGCTTCCAGAATATTTTTTTCCAGCGTGCGGGTCGTAAGCGTGTCTTCCACGACGAGCACGCGTTTCTTGGCCGCCGGACGCGGCGCGATCGAGCGGACCGAAATCGGGGCGGCGGTCTTGGCCTGGTGCGAGACCGAGCGCAGCAGCTCGTTCGGGCTTAGGATCAACGCGATTTCGCCCTTGCCGAGAATGGTCCCGCCGGAGAGCAGCGGGACGTGGCCGAAAAATTTTCCCAAGGCCTTCACCACGACCTCCTCTTCTCCCAGCAGGGCTTCGACGCCGAACACCACTCTTCCTTTGCCGCCCTGCAGCAGAAGCGCGGGGATCGCGGCCTTCCGTTCGACATCGACTTTAGGCAAGTTGAGAACATCGGAAAGCCAGGCGAAGGCGAGGGGAGTCCCATCGATCACGACGGCGGTTTTGCCTTCCACGTGGACGATGTCGTCGGGCGCAAGGAGCAGGGTTTTTTCCAGCGCGTCGGTCGGGAGGCAGAAGACGTCGCCGCCGCATTGGAAGAGCAGCGCGTGGGTCGTGCTGAGGGTGAGCGGCAGCGACAGCGTGAAGGTCACGCCTTCCCCGGGTTTGGATTCCGTCGCGATCGAGCCCTTGAGGTTCTCCAGCCGCTCCAGGACCGCATCGAGGCCGATGCCGCGCCCGGAGATCTCGGTCACTCCGGCGGCGGTGGAAAATCCCGGATGAAAAATGAGATCCAGCACCTCGTCGTCGGGCCAACGCTGGATTTCCTCGGCCGAGGCGAGCCCCTTTCGGACCGCAGTCTCGGCGATGGCCTTGCGGTCGAGCCCTTTGCCGTCGTCTTTGACGACGACGAGGATCTTCGTCCCTTCCTGGCGCGCGCTGATGACGAGTTTGCCGCAGGCGGCTTTTCCTTTTCGCTCCCGTTCTTCGGGCGGCTCGATGCCATGATCGATGGAATTGCGCACCAGATGAATGAGCGGCTCGCGCAGCTCTTCGAGGATTTTCTTGTCCAGTCGGGTGGAGGTCCCCTCCAGCGCGAGCTCCACCTCTTTCCCCAGCTCGTGGCTCAAGTCGCGGACCATCCTGAAAAAAGGCTCCAGGATCGTGGAAACCGGGAGCAGGCGCAAATCGCGCACGCCTTCGTGAATGCCGTCGACGAGAAGCTCCAGCCGGCGGGTATTGTCCGAAAGCCGTTGCAGGGCTCGGGAAAGGTCGTCGCCGACTCTTTCGATGCGGCCGAAAGACGGGCTATGGGTTTCGCGCGCGAGCCTGCGCCGCCATTCTTCCAAGGAGTCCAGTGTGTCTTCGATCTGCCGGAGATTGTCCAGTGCCTCGATCTTGGCGACCAGAAGCTCTCCCGCCTGGTTCATCAGGTTGTCCAGCCGGTCGGTCTGGACCCGGATGCTGCTGAGGGCGCCGCCGCCGTCGCGGCTCGCCGGCGCCCGCGCTTCTGCCGCGGGAACGCGTTCTTTGGATTCGGCGGTCGCGGCGATTGGAATCGTCGCGTCGAGCGTTTTTTCTCCGGCGGCGACGCGTAGCTCATCGATCAACGCGTCGATGCTCGGCGGTTCCGCGCCTTCTACCAACGCGCCGAGAGCCTGAGTCACGGCGTCGATGTCGCGATACATCGCCTCCATCATCGCCGGCGTCGCTTCTCTTTCGCCGCGGTTCAACTGGGTGAGCAGGGTTTCGAGATAATGGGCGAGCATCTCGAGGTTTTTAAATCCCATCATCCGCGAAGCGCCCTTCAAGCTATGCGCCGAGCGCAGGATCTCGTCGATCGGCGCCTGTTGGGGCGCGCGCTCGAGCGCGAGGAGGCCGTCGTTCAGCTTCTGGATGTGCTCGTCGCATTCCTCGCGGTAGATCTGAAACAGCCGCTGATATTCTTGATCGCCCGGTTCCATTTTCAGTTTTTGGTGGTCTCGAATATTTCGAAATGGTCTCCCTCGGCGGTGCGGAACCGCTTGACCAACTGATCGAGCGATTGGCCGAGGGTCATCAATTGAGAGGCGGCGAGGTTGGTTTCCTTCGTCCCGATCACGGTCTCTCTCATGCCCTGATCGATCGCGCGCATCGCATCCGAGACCTGGTCCGCTCCGATGGCCTGCTGGCGCGTGGCGAGGGTGATTTCTTGCACCGATCCCATGGTCTGCTTGATCGTCGCGGTCACGCCCTGAAGCGTCTCGCCCGCCTGGAAGATCTGCCGGACGCCTTCTTCGACGCCTTTATTGCCCTCTTCCACGGCCAGGATCGTGTTCTGCGTTGCCGCCTGGATCTCCTGGATGATCGCGCCGATCTGCGCCGCCGCTTTCTGGCTTTGATCGGCGAGCTTGCGCACCTCGGTGGCGACGACGGCGAAGCCTTTGCCGTGCTCGCCCGCGCGCGCGGCCTCGATGGCCGCGTTCAGCGCCAGCATATTGGTCTGCTCGGCGATGCTCGACACGGTGAGAACGATCGAGCTGATGCGCTGAATCTGCTCGCTCAGGTTGAGAATGCTGTGGGCGATTCCCTGGGATTGGACCTTCAGGCGGTTCATCTCGTCGATGCCTTTTTGCACCGCCCGGTTGCCTTCTTCGGTGAGCCGGCTCACTTCGCGCCATTGCGCGGACATCTCGTCGGCCGTTTTTCCCACCTGATTGGACGATTGAGCCAGCTCCTGGATCGTGGTCGTGACCTGGTTGATCGAGGCCGCCTGCGACGCCACCGTGCGCTCCTGTTCTTCGGCGGCGGCGGAGATCTGGCTTGCCGCCGAGCTGGTGTTCTGGACCATCTCGGTGATGCGAATCACGATCTGGCTGAGGTCCTGGGCCATTTGGTTGAGCGATAGGGACAACATTCCTAGCTCCGATGAATCGTGAGCAGGGAGCGTCACGGTGAGATCGCCCTGAGCGACCTGTCGGGCAAAGCCGACGCCTTCCCGGATCGGGTTGGAAATCGTCCGGGCGATGACGATCGAAGCCCATCCCACCACCAGGAAAGTAAGGACGATGATCGACGCCACCACATAGCCCAGCTTATTGATCGGCGCCAGCCCTTCGGAAGCGTCCATTTTTGCGATCAGGACCGCGCCGATTTCAGGCAAAGGCCGGAACGAAGCGATGGCCGGGACGCCGCGGTAGTCTTTGAAGAACTCATGTCCCTTGTTTCCCTGGAGGCCGAGACGAATCGGGTTGCTGTCGGGAACGGTTTGGAGCACCGTCGATGGCTCGGAAAAGCGCGACTGCGTGAGCATCCTGAGTTCGCGATCGATGAGGACGGCTTCGCCGGTCTGTCCCAGGCCGGAGCGCTCGTCGATCAGCCGATCGATGGGCCGGAGCTCGACCTCGAGGATCACGCGGCCGACCACCTTCGCATTGTTGTCGTGGACGGGACTCACGACCATCATGACGTGCTGCTGGGCGATCGGGGAGAGAAACACCGGGGTTACGTGGGCAAGCTCGTTTCCGATCGGCTTGGCCAGGCCGAGCTCGCTCAGATTTTTTCCCTCCTGAGGCAGGATGCGGGAGCTCGAGACGAGGACTTTGCCTTCGCTATCGACGATCAGCACGTCGACGTAGGAAGGGTTGGTCTCTTGCCGCGCGACGATCAGGTCCTTGACCCTCTGGGTTCTCTCGGCGTCCGTCTTTGCGGCGAGGTTGGGATAGATCACCCTGAATGTGGGGGAAACGAGATCCTTGACCGCCTGACTGGCGGAGAGGCTCCCCGCGTCGGCCAAATGGGCTTTAAACCAGGCGGTGAGGATGTAAGCCTTGTTATCGGCGACGGCGTCGAGCTTGTTGGCGATCTCTCCCTGGAGGCTCGCGCGGCTGCTGGTGTAGGCGATGATCCCGATCGCGAGAATCGGGCCCAGCGACAGGAACAGGAACCAGAACGTGAGCTTCCCCCTTACGGTGGCGGGCATCAACTTCTGAAAGAAGGCGCGCGGCCAAAACCTTTTCATTTTTTTCTCCTAGAATTGTTCCGAGCCTTCTCGCCCCGGCCCCGCGAAACGGGGATCGGCGACGATTTTTTCCACGTCGAGCAGGCTCAGCAGCCGTCGCTCGGTCAAGTACACGCCCCGAATGAAAAGCGCGCGCTCGGGCTCGAGCGATAGAGGAGGCGGCTGAAGCTCCTTGGCGGGAAACGTAAGGATGTCCTGGGCTTGATCGACGGCAAGCGCCAGCTTGTTTCCTTGAAGCGAAAGGACCAGAATGGCGGGAAGCAGCGCCGCCATTTCTCTCTGGCCGAGACCTACGACCGGTCCCAGATCGACCACCGGCACGAGCTCGCCCCGGAGATTCATCAATCCGGCGAGGTGGGGCGGCGCGGAGGGCAGACGGCGTAGCGGCGTCGCCTGACGCGTTTCGGCCAGGTACTTGAGCTCGACTCCGTAAAGCTCGCCGCTCAATACGAACGAGAGGGCCGATATCTTTTCACCGCTTTCCTCGGGGGCCGGCACCTCGCTCAAGATCCGGGCCCGCTCGCGCAGGAGCTCGGCAAAATCCTCGCGCCCATTCTCGCCGCCGTCCACAATTATGTTTTTGTCATCCATCGGTCCTCGGGGTTTGCCAATCTCCGAGCTCGTGCGCCTCGATGACGGAGAAAATCCGCCCGGCGTTCAAGATCGGGACGAGCCGCCCTTCCCATTTCGCCACGCCGGCGATGAACTGGCTCTGCAGGCTGCCCAAAAAGGCGGAGAAGTCGGGGGCGGGCTCCGTCTCTGCGGACGAGATCTGGACGAGCGAGAGCGCCTGATCGACGATCAGCCCGAAGAGCTTCTCTTGATAAGGAGTCACGAGGATCGCCGTCTTGCGGTCCCATGGACGGCGGCCGAGTCCCATGCGCCGTCTTAAATCGATCGCGGTGACGACCTTTCCGCGCAGGTTGAAGATGCCGGCGACGAAAGGCGGAGCATCCGCCAGCGGCGTAAGCTCGGGGAGCGGAACCACTTCGCGCACCTCGTGAATGGAAATCGCGTACGATACCGGCTCGAGGGCGAACGTAAGCAGTATGAGATCATCCTTCATGGACGAGTTCCTTCATGGACGAGTTCCTTGTCCACCAGCGTGAGCAGTTGGCGGCTGGTGATCCCTTCGGCGCCGGGCAAATGGTCCGAGAGGGGAGCCGAGGCGAGCAGGCTTTTGACCACGGCGAAGTTGCGCCGCGCCTGGTGCGTTTTCCCCTGGGCTTTGTGAATCTTGCCGAGATAAAAATGACCCAGAGCGAAGTTCGGGTCGATGTAAACGGTCTTCTTCATCGCGGCGAGGGCATCGTCCGTTTTGCCCTCTTCCATCCACAAGAGTCCCATGAAGTAGTGGGCGCCGAGATTCAGCGGATCCAATGTGACGGTCCGCTGGAGCCAATAAGAGGCCTCGCCCAGATGGTGGCGGTCGGCGGCGAGTTGGCCCAACAGAAAGCAAACACTGGAATCACGCGGGTTCTTCTCCGCCTCGGCGGCGAGCAACACCAGGGCCGCGTCCACCTCGCCTTGAGATATCAAGGCCACAGCCTTAACTACGGGATCGTCGGGCCTGTTGGGCTCCACCGCGGCGGGCCTATGGATTTTCTTTATCGGAGCTTGCGGCGCTGGGCGCGGCAGGGGCGCGGTCCAGACGAGAGCAAGCGGGCCGGGAGAGTGGGCGGCCGCTTGGGGCGACGGCTTCTGATAAACGATGGTCTCCGGAAACACCCGGGCTTCGAAATGTCGATACGATGCCTGGGAATATTCCGCCGCTCCGGTTACGAGGAATCCTCCTTCATTGAGGCACTGGTGAAATCGACTAAGGATTTTTTTGATCGTATGCGGGCGAAAGTAGATCGTGACGTTGCGGCAGAAGATGATGTCCAGATCTTTCGTTCCGTTCGACGCCGCGGGATACGGGTCGCTTTCGAGGTTCAGCGGACGAAACTTCACCAGCGAGCGAACGCGGTCGTCCACGCGGCGCGATTCTTTCTTGACCGGGCGCCAGTACTTCCGGATCAGCTCTGGATCTACGCCTCTGAACGACCAGGGCCGGTAGAGGCCCCGCTCGGCGTGTTCGAGCGCTTCGAGGTCGATGTCCGTAGCGAGAATGTCGATCTCCCACGGCAGCAGGAGCGCGGGAAACTTCTCATACAGCAGGATGGCGAGCGAGTACGGCTCTTCTCCGGTGGAGCAGCCGGCGCTCCAGATCCGGAGCGTTTTCTCCCCGCGGGATTTCTTTTTCTCGACGAGCTCCGGGATGAGATAGTCCTTCAGCGTCTGGAAATGGGCGGAGGTGCGAAAAAAGTAGGTCTCGTTGGTGGCGATCGCCGCCACCAATTTGTCGAGATGGGCGATTCCGGCGGAGCTGCCGGCGTCGATGGCGCGAATGATCTCCTGGGGCGACGCCGTCAAAAGCGCGGCATGGAGTTCTTTAAATGGCTCCTCCAGGCGGCCTAGCTTCTCGTCGGGGAGGTAGAGTCCCGTCTTTTTCTCCAGTAAGTCTCTCAGCCGGAGGAGGTCGGCTCGGGTGTAAGCCAGAGATGAGTTAGACATCTCTGGGCAAGGGTAAATTTTGACTCTGGGAAAGTCAAGTTGATTCTCAAAAGCAGGAGTGATTTATAGCGGTGAATATGATATTCAAAGGACGTTCATGGTCGACGTCGCCGCCAATTGCCGCGAAGTCTTGGAGCGCATGGGCGAAGCGGCTTCACGCTCAGGCAGGAATCCGAAAGAGATAAAACTCCTGGCAGCTTCCAAGTCCCAAACCGTCGACAAAATCCGGGCGGCGATCGGGGCCGGGATCCGGCTCTTCGGCGAAAATTACGTCCAGGAGGCCGAGGCCAAAAGATCCGCTCTCGGGGGATCGTTACAACGGCCATCCGCCATGGGCGGATCGGTCGAGTGGCACATGATCGGCCACCTCCAGCGCAACAAGGTCAAAACGGCTTGCGATCTTTTCGCCGTGATACAAACGTTGGACAGCGTGGAGCTGGCGCGGGCGTTGGACAGGGAAGCGAAGCAGAGGGAGCGGCCCGCGCGCGCTTTCATCGAAGTCAATCTGGCCGGCGAGGAAAGCAAGAGCGGAGTCGCCCGAGGACGCGTCGCGCCGCTGCTGGAGGAGATCGGCAAACTGTCTTATATAAGGATAGAAGGCTTGATGGCTGTGCCGCCCTTCCGCGAAAGTCCCGAAGATGTCCGGCCCTATTTCCGCGCGCTCAGCGAGTTGCGCGACCGGCTAACGACGCTGAAAGCGCCGAACCTCGATCTCAAGGAGCTATCGATGGGTATGACGCACGACTTTTCGGTTGCCATCGAAGAAGGCGCGACGCTCGTACGCATTGGAACGGCCATCTTCGGCCCGCGGACTGCGTAACGGACTCTATGTTCATTGTAGCCAACCTCGTTGAAGCCTTAGCGGCGGTATTGAACACGTTGCTCTGGCTCTACATGTGGATCATGATTGCGCGCGCGGTGATCTCTTGGGTCAACGCCGATCCGTATAATCCGATCGTCCGCTTTCTCTACAGCGCGACCGAGCCGGTTCTTTACCGTGTGCGCCGGCTGTTTCCGCTCTACGCGGGCGGCATCGATTTTTCTCCTATAATCGTGTTCGTGGTGATTTACTTTCTCCAGCTATTCTTAATCCGCTCGCTTTACGACTTGGCGCAATCGCTCCGCTACGCGAGTTGAAAATGAAACTGTTGTTCGTCGGCGATATTCGCGAGAACCAGCAGGTCGACACGGTATTCATGTGCGCGGCCAAGAACCAGGGCGTGACCAAATCCGGCAGCGGCTATCTGATCCTCAAGCTCCTCGATCGCAGCGGCGAGATCGAGGGCAGGGTATGGGACCGGGCGAACGATCTGGCGCGAGGATTTGAGAAAAGCGACTACGTGCGCGTGCGCGGCCAGGCGACTCTCTACCAAGGGAAGCTTCAGATCCGCGTGCATGACGTAGTTCGCGTCAACGAAACCGAAGTCGCGGCCGAGGACTTTCTGCCCAAGAGCCCATACGATCCCGAGGTGATGGCGGAAGAACTGATGACGATATTACGGGGCATGAAAAATCCTCATCTGCGCGCGTTGACCGAGGCGTTTTTTGCCGACGACGCTTTCATGGACCTGTTCAAGCGGTCGCCGGCGGGAAAAAGCATTCATCACGCCTATCTCGGCGGCCTGTTGGAGCACACGCTGTCGCTGCTCAAGCTCATCCTCAAGGTCGTCGAGAATTACCGCGGCATCGACGTCGACCTGCTCCTCGTCGGCGGATTCCTTCACGACATGGGCAAGATCTACGAGTTCTCCTACGACCGCGCGGTGGAGTACACCGATAGCGGCCAGCTCCTGGGCCACCTCGTGATGGAGGTCGAAAAGGTCGACGAGAAAATCCGCTCGCTGCCGGAGTTTCCGCCCGAGCTGGCGCTGCTCGTCAAGCACATGCTCGTGAGCCACCACGGCCAGTATGAGTTCGGCTCGCCCAAACTACCCCAGACGGTCGAGGCGGTGATTCTCCACTACCTGGACGATCTGGACGGCAAGATTCAAAGCATCCAGTACCTGATGGAAAAGGAACCGGGCGCGCGCTGGACCTCTTTTCACCGCGCCTATGGACGGAGCTTTTTTCGCGGCGAGGGCGGCGGGAAGAAAGATTAAGTCCGGTAGCTAATTCGCGGGGAAATCAGCCATGAAAATGTATTTAGCAGGATCGTGGACCGACAAGCCGAAAAAAATCGAAGTTCGGAACCCGTATGACAATTCGGTCATCGACATCGTGCCGAAGGGAGAAGCCGCCGACATCGAGCGTGCGCTCAGCTTCGCCGAGCGCGGCGCCAAAGTCATGGCCAAGCTCTCCGGTTATGAGCGCTGGAAAATTTTGCGCAAGGCCGCCGATCTCATGGCGGCGCGCAACGAAGAGCTGGGCCGGATCATTTCCCGGGAAGAAGGGAAAGTCATCACGGAAGGGCGCGGGGAAGCCAATCGCGCCGTCGAAACGATGATGGGATCGGCGGAGGAAGCGAAAAGAATTCACGGCGAGACGGTGCCGCTCGACGGCGATCCCTCGGGAAGTAAGAAACTCGGCTTCACGCTCCGCGTGCCGTGCGGCGTCGTCGCGGCGATCAGCCCGTTCAACTTTCCGCTGAACCTCGTCTGCCACAAAGTCGGGCCGGCGCTGGCTGCGGGCAATTCGGTCATCGTCAAACCGGCGTCGGATACTCCGCTCTCGGCCCTGAAGCTGACGGAGTTGTTGCTCGAAGCCGGCCTGCCGCCGGAGGGCATCCAGTGCATCACCGGCCCGGGCGGCGAGATCGGCGACGCTTTGGTCGCCGATAAGCGCGTGCGTAAAGTCACTTTCACCGGCAGCCGGGAGGTCGGCGACCGGATCTGCCGCATCGCCGGCATCAAGAAGGTGACGATGGAGCTAGGCTCGAACAGCCCGCTCATCGTCATGTCGGATGCCGACTTGGACAAAGTCGCCGCCGCGGTGGTGGCGACCGGATACGCCAACGCGGGACAGGCCTGCATCTCGACTCAACGGGTGCTCACGGCAAGAAAAATCTACGGCGATTTTCTCGGCGCGCTGAAGCCTAAAGTGGAATCGTTGGCGACGGGCAACCAACTCGACGAAAAAACCAAGGTCGGACCGATGGTCAAAGAGAGCGAAGCGTCCCGCGTCGAGGATTGGATTCAGGAAGCGGTCGCAGGCGGCGCGCGGTTGGCGGCCGGCGGCGGCAGGCGCGGCGCCATCTACGTCCCGGCGGTCGTGGCCGACGTGAAGCCCGATATGCGCATTTCCCGCGACGAGCTATTCGGTCCCGCCGTGGCGGTTACGCCGTTCGATACGATCGAAGACGCGATCGCGCTCGCCAACGACAGCGTGTATGGTTTGGCCGCCGGCATCTTCACCGAGAACGTCGAATGGGCGATGAAGTTCGCGCGCGAGGCGGAGGCCGGGAACCTCCATATCAATTGGGGGCCGCAATGGCGTGTCGATCTCATGCCTTACGGCGGCCTCAAAGAATCCGGCTTCGGCAAGGAAGGCCCGCGCTACGCCGTCGAAGAGATGACTGAGCTCAAGATGATCGTGTTCCACCTGAACAGTTAGCAGCAGTTCGTGTCCCCCGACGGCAACAGTTGAGTAAGCAGTACGCAGAAAGCAGTAGTCAGAAAAAACTCGGGTTTCTTTTGCTGCTTACTGCATACTGCCGACTGCCTACTGGATTCTGCCAAACAGCCAACGGACAAAAATGAGAACCGACGGCCGCAAAGATAGAGAACTGAGGTCCATCCTCATCACTCCCGGCTATATCAAGCACGCCGACGGCTCGGTGCTGATCGAGGTCGGCGATACGCGCGTGATCTGCACCGCCAAGCTCGAAGATCGCGTGCCGCCGTTTCTCCGCAACAGCGGCAAGGGATGGATCACGGCCGAGTACGGAATGCTGCCGGGTTCTTCGCAGGAGCGGATCGCGCGCGAGTCGTCGCGCGGCAAGATCGGCGGCAGGACGCACGAGATCCAGCGGCTCATCGGGCGGAGCTTGCGCGCGATCGCCGACTTAAAATTATTTGGCGAAAAAACCGTCTGGATCGATTGCGACGTGATTCAAGCCGACGGCGGGACGCGGACCGCCTCGATCACCGGCGCGTACGTGGCGCTTGTCGAAGGAGTGCGCCGCTGGGTAAAGAACGGAATCATCGAGAAATCGCCGGTGCGCGATGCCGTGGCCGCTGTAAGCATCGGGATCGTGGACGGAAAAGTGCTTCTCGATCTCAACTACGCGGAAGACAGCCGCGCCGAAGTGGACATGAACATTGTGATGACCGGTTCGGGCAAGTTCATCGAGGTCCAGGGAACCGCCGAGCACGTGCCCTTTACCAGGAAGAAGCTCGACCGCCTGACCGAGGTCGCCCAACAGGGTATACGCGAGCTCATCAAAGCGCAGAAAAGGGTATTGAATGAAATGTATTTGACGAAAAGTGTTTAGAAAAATTTAAGTTTGCCGTCTTTCTGCCGATAGAAACGCACCGAGGAGGTTTGCAACAATGAGGAAGCGCGTGCTGCTGGTCGAAGATCACCCCGACACGAGCGACATCATACAGCGCGAATTGAGCGTTGTCGGCTACGATGTGCTGATCGCCGAAGATGGCCATCAGGCCGTGGCGTTCGCCGCCCATTTGCTTCCCGACGTGATCGTCATGGATATGAAACTGCCGAAGTTGAGCGGCCACGAGGCAACGATGCGTATTCGCGAGAACTCGAAAACGGCCTCGATACCCATTCTCGCCGCTACCGCTCTGACAGGACCCGGAGAACGCGAAAAATGCCTGGCCGCAGGCTGCAACGACTACCTGGCCAAGCCCTTCACCTACAGAGAACTCGACCAGGCGATAAGAAAGCTCCTCCAGCAAGCCAACGCTTCGAAAGAGAATGTGTCCGAGCCGGTCGCGACCAAGACGGGAAGCGGCTCGGAAAGAAGATAACCCCTCAGATCCCAATGAATGGAGCTTTTAGTAGCTACCACCAATGAGGGCAAACTTGCGGAGATCGAGGGATCTCTCAGGGAACTACCCGTTCAAGTTCTTCCTCTAGGAGCGCTCAAGAACCGCCCGAGCGTTGTTGAAGACGGAAAGACATTCGAAGACAACGCGCGTAAAAAGGCCCGCACGTTGGCTGCGTTCTGCGGACGTTTGACATTGGCGGACGATTCCGGGCTGGAAGTGGACGCGCTCGGTGGGGCGCCGGGCGTGCACTCGGCGCGCTACAGCGGCGAAGATGGCAATGACGCCCGCAATAACCAAAAGTTGCTTCAAGCTCTGTCGAGCGTTTCTGAGGAGAAGCGCGGTGCGCGCTTTGTCTGTGTGCTCGCTTTGTGCGCGCCTTCAGCGTTGGGTGGTGAAGAGTGGCTCTTCCGCGCGGAGTGTGAAGGCAGGATTACTTTCGCTCCAAGAGGAAAGAACGGCTTCGGCTACGACCCGCTGTTCTTTTATCCGCCGCTGGGTTGCACCTTCGGCGAGCTCGAACGTGAAGCCAAGAGCCACGTTAGCCACAGAGGCCGGGCACTAAAACAACTCATCGAAGCCTTATCCTCGCTGCCGTCGTTCCAAGGAAGACCTTGACTCCGATTCCAGTGGAGGCAGAGATTTTTCGGGGTTGATTTCAACCTTTGCCTGTGTAGAATGAATTGGTTTGGCTTTGACGGGGCGTAGCGCAGCCTGGTAGCGCACCTGCCTTGGGCGCAGGGGGTCGGACGTTCAAATCGTCTCGCCCCGACCAAAATAGTGAGCAGTGAGACGTGAGGAGTGAGCAGTAAAGAGGCGGCGGTTGTGGAGACTGCTTACCGCTCACTTCCTCACTGCTCACTTTTCAAGGCGCCAGTAGCTCAGGTGGATAGAGCAACGGCCTTCTAAGCCGTAGGTCAGGGGTTCGAATCCCTTCTGGCGCGCCAGTCTGTTTGCGATGCGGTGAGTGTAGCTCAATTAGGTTAGAGCACTGGACTGTGGCTCCAGGGGTTGAGGGTTCAAATCCCTTCACTCACCCCAAGCCCTTCGGGATGGCAAATCTCAGATTTCAGATCGCAAAGATTTTGAAATCTGAAATTTGAGATCTGAAATTCCGAGCGCAGCTCGGATGCGGGCCGCTAGCTCAGTTGGTAGAGCAGCTGACTCTTAATCAGCGGGTCCTCGGTTCGATCCCGGGGCGGCCCACCATTTTAAACATGCATTTGTACGACTCCCGGTTCCAAGCGATGCCGCCGTTTCATTCGCTTTAGCCTTGACTTAGCAGCGCTGGTTTCCTACTCTTTTTCTTCAGCCTGGTTGCTTTCAGAATTCCGATCAGAGAATGCGAGAGTGGCGGAACTGGCAGACGCACTAGACTTAGGATCTAGCGGGCAACCGTGGGGGTTCGAGTCCCCCCTCTCGCACCAAAAAGCCATCTACACCCGATGAAAATCGACGTTGACGTGGTCAGTCCGACCCAAAGAAAGATCCGCGTGGAGCTTCCCGGCGACGCCGTCAAGAAGGAGTTTCTGAGCGTGTATGAAAACCTGAGCCAGCGCGCGAAGATCAAAGGTTTTCGACCCGGGAAAGTTCCCCGCTCCGTCTTACAGGGGGTGTACGGCGACGAAGTTAAAGGGCAGGTGCTGACGCGCCTCGTGGA
Source organism: Candidatus Binatia bacterium (assembly GCA_036504975.1). NCBI lineage: Bacteria > Candidatus Binatota > Binatia (SeqCode) > Binatia bacterium. The sequence continues at coordinate 39,017 of DASXUF010000110.1, forward strand.
GCAATCGCTCGGCGAGGTCTTCAAGCAACGCGGGCTGAAGGTTATTTCGGAGCCGGAAGTCGAGACGGACGCCCTTGAGGAGGGGAGAGACTTTGTGTTCTCGGCGATGGTAGAGGTGAAGCCCGATATCGAGGTGAAAGACTATCGTGGACTGGAGCTAAAGAAAGCCCGGCTTTCAGTCGATGATGATCAAGTGGAGCGAACGCTTGAACGTATCCGGGACGCCTACGCCCAGTTGGTTCCCGTGGAAGACCGTGACGTCGTCGAGCGCGGCGATTTTCTCACGCTCGATTTTGTTGGTTCGATCGACGGCAAACCGCTTCCCGGAGGAAAGAGCGAGAACTATTCGTTGGAGGTCGGCGGCGGCAACACGCTGCCTGATTTCGAAGGAGCTCTCATCGGGTTGACGAAGGGTACCGAACATACTATTAGTGTGCCGTACCCTGCGGACTATTTTAATAAAGAATTGGCCGGAAAAGTGGCACAGTTTTCCGTCACCGTTCGCGAAATCAAGAACAAAGTCCTGCCTCCGCTCGACGATGAATTTGCCAAAGACCGCGGCGATTGCTCCACCCTCGAGGACCTGAAACAGAAAATCCGCGCGCAATTGGAAGCCGAGCTTAGGGAGTTCCAGACCGGGGAGCTCAAAGAGCAGCTCATAGACCGCCTCGTCGAGGCGCATTCGTTCGACGTCCCGCCGAGCATGGTCGATCGCCAGGTCCGCTATTTGCTCGAACGCCATCAGAGCCGGCAAAAGGCCCAGGGCACGGCGCCTGTCGGCGAGAAGCCTTCCACCGAAGAGTTGCGCAAGGGGTTCCAGCCTCACGCCAAGCGGCAAGTCAAGGCAACGCTCATTCTAGAGAAAATCGCCGAGCTCGAGAAGGTCGAAGTGTCGGACTCGGAGGTGCAGAAAAGGGTCGAAGAGACAGCCCGCGTCGCGGGCGAAAAGGCCCCGGCCGTGCGCCATTATTACGACCGGGCGGACGCGCGCGAGAACCTTCGGTCACAAATGATCATCGATCGCACCATCGATTACCTTTTGCAGCACGCCGCGATGAAAGAAGTGGAGCCGGCCGTTGATGCCCAGGGGAAAAACAGTTAAAATGTCTTCGAGTGGCAGGGAGTCATGGCGAGCATGAACTTCATTCCAATCGTGGTCGAGCAAACCGGGCGGGGAGAGCGCGCCTACGATATCTATTCGCGGCTGCTCAAGGACCGAATCGTCTTCCTCGGAACGGTTGTCAACGACGATGTCGCCAACGTCATCACCGCTCAGCTTCTGTTTCTCGAATCGGAGGATCCGGAGCGGGATATTTTTTTCTACATAAACACGCCGGGGGGATCGGTCACGTCCGGTCTCGCCATTTACGACACCATGGAATACGTGCGGCCGCAGATCTCGACCGTGTGCGTGGGACAAGCCGCCAGCATGGGCGCGATCCTGCTCGCCGCCGGGACGAAAGGGAAAAGGTACGCGCTGCCGCACTCCCGCATCATGATCCATCAACCGCTCGGAGGATTTCAGGGAACCGCGACCGACGTGGACATTCAGGCGCGGGAGATTCTCCGGATGCGGGAAGAATTGAACAATATCCTGGTGAAGCACACGGGACAAAGCCAAAAAAAGATAGAAAAGGACACCGACCGCGACTTTTTTATGACCGGGAAGCAGGCTCAGGAATACGGGTTGGTTGATGACGTGATCACCAACCGGCCGGTCAAGAAGTAAAGCGAGGATTGTATGCCAAAGCACGGCGACGAGCGTTCGGGAAATTTAGTTTGCTCTTTTTGCGGCAAGAGTCAGGACGAAGTCCGCAAGCTCATCGCCGGGCCGACCGTTTACATTTGCGACGAATGCATCGATCTCTGCAACGACATCATCGCGGAAGAGTGCGATCACGAAGAAGCGCTGGCTTCGTCATCAACCGTCCCCAAGCCGGCCGAGATCAAGCGGGTGTTGGACCAGTACGTCATCGGCCAGGAACGCGCGAAAAAGATACTGGCCGTCGCGGTCCATAACCATTATAAGCGCATCGACAGCCAGATGGTGACGGGGGACGTCGAGCTGCAGAAAAGCAATATCCTTCTACTCGGGCCGACCGGCTCGGGGAAAACGCTCCTCGCTCAAACCTTGGCGCGCTTTCTCCAGGTCCCTTTTACGATCGCCGACGCGACGAGCCTCACCGAAGCGGGGTACGTGGGCGAGGACGTCGAGAATATCATCCTCAACCTGCTCCAGGCGGCGGACTACGACGTGGAAAAGGCCCAGCGGGGAATCGTTTACATCGACGAGATCGACAAGATCTCGCGGAAGTCGGAGAATCCGTCGATCACGCGCGACGTCTCCGGCGAAGGCGTGCAGCAGGCGCTGCTCAAGATCATCGAAGGCACGATGGCGAGCGTGCCGCCCAAAGGGGGAAGAAAGCACCCGCAGCAGGAATTTCTCCAGGTGGACACGACCAATATTCTTTTTCTCTGCGGCGGCGCCTTTGTCGGTCTGGAAGACATCATTCGCAAGCGCACCGGCCGGAAACAGATGGGCTTCGGCGGCGAAATCGATCAGCGCGACGGCCGACGTCCGAGCGAGCTATTGCATGTAGTGCAGCCCGAAGACCTGCTGAAGTTCGGCCTCATCCCCGAATTCATCGGCCGCCTGCCGGTGTTGGCGACCTTGGACGAGCTCGAAGAGACCGCGCTGGTGCGGATCTTAAAGGAGCCGAAGAACGCTCTCACCAAGCAGTACTCCAAGCTCTTCGAGATGGAGAGCGTTCATCTCAAGTTTACCGAAGAGGCGCTAAAGGCGATCGCCAAAGAGGCGATGAAGAGAAAGTCGGGTGCGCGCGGCTTGCGGGCCATCATGGAAAACATCATGCTGGACGTGATGTACGACATGCCGTCGCAACCCAATATTAAGGAAGTGGTCGTCTCCGAGGAAGTCGTGACCCGAAACGAGGCTCCGATCATCGTTTACAGCAAAGCGGCAGAGAGCGCATAGGGAGAAAAATGGTTATGTTGTTTCGCAGCGACAAAAAGGACGACAAAGAGAAGGAAGGGACCGTTTTGACGGTGCCGCTGCTTCCCCTAAGAGACATCGTGGTCTTTCCGCACATGGTGGTGCCTCTGTTCGTGGGCCGGCAGCGCTCGATCAAGGCGCTCGAAGAGGCGACGCAAAAACAGGGGCCGATCTTCCTCTCTTCGCAGAAGGACGCCAAGACCAACGAGCCGACGGAGAACGACATCTATCGGATCGGCGTTCTCGGCAGCGTGGTGCAGATGCTCAAGCTCCCGGACGGCACCGTCAAGGTGCTGATCGAGGGCAAGAAACGGGCCCAGGTCTCGCGGTTCTTGAATCATCCGGATTTTTTCCTGGTCGAGGTGGAGGATGTCGCGGAGATCGTGGAGAAGAACACGGAAGTGGAAGCGCTCATCCGCGAGGTCCACACCACGTTTGAAAACTATGTGAAACTCAAGAAAAAGATCCCGCCGGAGATGGTCATGTCGGTATCGTCGATCGACGACCCGGGCCGCCTCGCCGACACGATCATCACGCATCTCGGCATCAAGATCGAGGACCGGCAGAATCTTTTAGAAACTTTGAACGCGTCCGAGCGCCTGGAAAAAGTTCTCGGCCACATGCGCGCCGAGATCGAAATCCTCGAAGTCGAACGCCGCATCCGCTCGCGGGTCAAGAAGCAGATGGAGCGCTCGCAAAAAGAATACTACCTGAACGAGCAGATGCGGGCGATTCAAAAAGAACTCGGCGAAAAAGACGAGTTCAAGAACGAGATCCAGGAGATCGAAGACAAGGTAAAGCAGAAAAAACTTTCGGCCGAGGCACGCGACAAGGTCGAAAAAGAGCTCAAGAAACTCAAGATGATGTCACCCATGTCGGCGGAGGCGACCGTCGTCAGAAATTACATCGACTGGATCTTGAGCCTGCCGTGGAATGAGTTTACCGACGACAAGCTCGACATCAAAGAGGCCGAGAAAGTTCTCGAAGATGACCACTACGGCCTGGAGAAAGTGAAGCAGCGGATTCTGGAATATCTGGCGGTGCAGAGCCTCGTGGGCAAGATGAAGGGGCCGATCCTCTGCCTCGTCGGGCCTCCGGGAGTCGGCAAGACTTCGCTGGGCCGCTCCATCGCGCGCGCCACGGGGCGAAAATTCGTCCGCGTTTCTCTCGGCGGAGTTCGGGACGAGGCGGAGGTCCGCGGCCATCGGCGCACCTATATCGGCGCGCTGCCGGGGAAGATCATCCAGTCGATGAAGAAGGCGGGCTCCAGCAACCCGGTCTTTCTCATGGACGAAGTGGACAAGATGTCCACGGACTTTCGCGGCGACCCGTCTTCGGCGCTGCTGGAGGTTTTGGACCCGGAGCAAAACTTCGCGTTCAACGATCACTATTTGGATCTGGACTACGATCTCTCAAGGGTCATGTTCATTACGACAGCCAACATGCTCGACCGCATTCCGCGGCCGCTGCAAGACCGCATGGAGATCATTCGAATCGCCGGCTATACCGAGCTGGAGAAGCTGAACATCGCTAAAAAATACTTGATCGGGAAGCAGCGCGAAGCCAATGGGCTTAGCTCGGGGAACGTTCTTTTTACCGACAGCTCGATTCTCGGCTTGATACGCCATTACACGAAAGAAGCGGGAGTTCGAAGTCTTGATCGCGAGATCGCTTCGATCTGCCGCAAGGTCGCCGTCGAGGTTGTCAAGAAAGATCGCAACGCCAAGATTCAAATATCGGGAAAGAGTCTCCACAAACATCTGGGCCCGCCGAAATTCCGCTACGGCAAAGTCGAGGGCGAGCAGAGAATCGGCGTCACCACCGGTCTTGCATGGACGGAACTTGGAGGTGAGTTGCTCGCGACCGAAGTGACCATTATGCCCGGCAAGGGGCAGCTCATCATCACGGGCAAGCTCGGCGATGTCATGCAAGAATCGGCGCAGGCCGCCATGAGTTACGTCCGCTCGCGCGCGATCGAGCTCGGCTTGGACAAAGATTTCTATCAGAAGCTCGATGTCCATCTGCACGTGCCGGAGGGCGCGATCCCCAAGGACGGGCCCTCGGCGGGAATCACCATGGCTACGTCTCTCGTCTCCGCCCTGATTCGCGTTCCGGTTCGCCACGACCTCGCGATGACCGGCGAAATCACACTAAGGGGAAGAGTTCTTCCCATCGGCGGTCTAAAGGAGAAGGTTTTGGCGGCCCATCGCGGCGGCATAAAAACCATCCTGGTGCCGGAGGAGAATGAAAAGGACATCGAGGATATCCCTTCCACTATTCTTAAGTCGGTCGATCTGATTCTGGTGTCGCACATGGACGCGGTTCTGAAGAAGGCTTTGATCCTCACCGACCCTGAGAGCCTCTTCAAAAACAAGACGGAACCGGAATCTAAGGAAGAGCCGCCCGGCTTCGAGGAGAAGGAAGAAGACGCCCCCGGAGCGCAAATCCTGCCCCAATAAGAGAGCTTGGCCTCGCAAACGGGTTGACCCCGAACCCGCCGGCTGTTATAAGAATCGGCATATTCTTGTGCGCTCATTTTTTGGCTCACGACGGGAGAGTCATGACTAAAGCCGAACTGATCGATTCGATAGCAAGCAAGGCCGCGCTTCCCAAGCAAAAGGCCGAAGAAATCGTCAACGGACTGTTCGACGATATCGTCGGCGCGCTGAAGAGCGGTGACAAGGTCAACATCTCCGGCTTTGGAACTTTCTCGGTGTCCGAGCGCAAGGCGCGGACGGGAAGAAATCCGAAGACGGGGGAGACGATTCAAATAGCTTCCTCTCGAGCCGCTAAGTTTAAGGCGGGTAAGGGCTTGAAAGAATCTCTCGGCTGATCCGTTCGTTTTTGATTCCAGATCGAAATCGGCATAGAGTGGCCTTGAGCAAGAACGGGCTGGTGTTTTCATCCGAAGGGGGCGGTTAGCTCAGCGGGAGAGCATCGGCCTTACAAGCCGGGGGTCACAGGTTCAAATCCTGTACCGCCCACCAGAGCAAAGTAAAAAGGCAAAAGTAAAAAGTTTTCTGATTTTTGACTTTTGCCTTTTTAACTTTTGACTTGTTCATCGGGGTCGTAGTTCAGCTGGATAGAACGCCGGCCTGTCACGCCGGAGGTCGCGAGTTCGAGTCTCGTCGGCCCCGCCATTTTATCGCGAAAGGACGAGAGGCTCCGCCGCAGAGAGGAGCGGATCCACCTCTGGCGGAGGAAGGCGAAGGGGAAGTTGCATCCCTCATTAGTTGGAGAACATGGGCACGTTTCAGATGAAAAACAGCGAGGCACTGGCGCAACGCCAGTGGTTCATCGTCGATGCCGCGGGAAAGGTTTTGGGGCGGCTCGCCACCGAAATCGCGAGGGTGCTCAGGGGGAAGCATAAACCCGGCTTCACGCGCCACGTGGATGGCGGCGACTTCGTGATCGTGATCAACGCGCGCGACGTCAAGCTCACGGGCACCAAGCCGAAGAAGAAGCTGTACTATCGCCATTCGGAATATCCCGGCGGGATTCGGGTCACCGCCGCGGAGAAAATGTTGGCCGAGAAGCCGGAGCATCTCGTTTGGTTGGCCGTAAAAGGCATGCTGCCCAAGAGCCGTCTGGGTCGCAAGCTGCGCACCAAGTTGAAAGTTTATGCTGGCGGCGATCATCCCCATGCGGCGCAAAAACCGCAAACCTTGACGATCAGAGCCTAGGAGTAAAGCGATGGCGCAAAAAGTTTTTTCGGCTACCGGAAGACGCAAAACGTCGGTCGCGCGGATCAATTTGAAAGAGGGCAAGGGCAACCTAAGGGTCAACGACCGCACCCTGGAGGAGTATTTCGGGCGTGAAACCGCGCGCATGGTCGTGCTTCAGCCTTTTCAGGTGACTCAGACAACGGGGAGTTTCGACACCGAAGTCAATGTACAAGGCGGAGGCATCTCCGGCCAGGCGGGCGCCATTCGCCATGGAATTACCCGCGCTCTTATGCAAGCGAATGCCGACTTTCGCGTGCCGCTCAAAAAAGCCGGATTCGTCACCCGTGACCCGCGCGCGGTCGAGCGCAAGAAATACGGCCGCCACAAGGCGCGGAAACGGCCGCAATACTCCAAGCGTTGAAATCCTTGCCTGAGAAAAAATCCGCTGCGAAGCACGAGACTCTGTCCGTGGCCGTGCTTGGGGCCACGGGATACGCCGGAGTCGAGCTGCTAAGAATCCTGCTCCGCCATCCTCGAGTCCATCTAACGGCAGTGACCTCGCAGCAGTATGCCGGCAAGCGGGTGAGCGAGATTTATCCGGCGCTTGCAGGAAAGTGCGACCTCGCTCTGGAAGAGCTTCAGGTCGAAAAAATCGCTTCTCACTGCGAACTCGCCTTCGCCGCTCTGCCGCACGAAACATCCATGGACGTCGTCGCCGGGCTGGTGCAGCGCTCCAAACGGGTCATCGACTTGAGCGCGGACTTTCGTTTGCACGATCCGAAGGTGTATCAGCGTTGGTATCGGGCGCACAAGGCCGCTCAGTTTTTGGACGAAGCCGTTTATGGACTGACGGAGATCCATCGTAGCGCGATCGGCAAAGCGCGTTTGGTGGCCAACCCGGGCTGTTATCCTACCGGCGCCGTTCTGGGTTTGGCACCTTTGTTCGATGAAAAAATGGTTCGGGGAACGGTCGTGATCGACGCCAAATCCGGCACGACTGGAGCGGGCCGAAGCAGCGCGGTGGACCTCTCCTTTAGCGAGGTCAATGAAAACTTCAAGGCGTACAACGTCGGCGTTCACCGCCACGCGCCGGAAATCGAGCAGGAGCTGGGCGAGTTGGGCGGCGAGCCGGTCGCCGTCCTATTCGCGCCGCATATCGTTCCCATGAACCGCGGGATACTTTCCACGATGTACGTGGAGCTCAAGAGCGCTCCCGACGAGGATGATTTGGCCAAGCTTTACCGAAAATTTTATCGGGATGAGCCGTTCATTCGCATCCTGCCGGCGGGCATGTTTCCGCAAACCAAAGACGTTCGAGGATCGAACGACTGCGCCATCGGATTCCGCTACGATTCCCCCACCGAGCGGCTGGTGGTGATCACGGCGATCGACAATCTGGTCAAAGGCGCCGCCGGGCAGGCGGTGCAGAATATGAATCTGATGTACGGGTGGGCGGAGACCGAAGGCCTTCGGGAAACCGCTCTCGTACCCTAGCGACTACTCCTCAGCAGTCGAATAGAAATACAGCCCCACCATGGCTATGGTGATGTTGGGAACCCATGCCGCCAACCAGGCGGGTATGGCGCCGCTATGGCCGAGGGAAATACAAAAAGCGAGCAAGAACCAGTAGCCAAAACCGATCAGCATGGTGAGTCCGAAGCTCAGGGTCAGGCCTCCGCCGCGGTTGTGCCGGGTGGCAAAGGGGATGGCCAGCAGCGCCATCAAGAGCGAGACAAGCGGAACCGCCAATTTCACGTGGAGATCGACTTTTTGCTCCGTGGCGTCGATTCCTTTCTCCTGGAGATCCGCGACCTGCTTCTTGAGATCCAGGAAGCTGAACTCTTCGGGATCGCGGGAGAGCAGTTTCAAATCTTCGGGCGTCTCGGAGATCGGGATGGCAACGTCGCCCTCCCGTTGGTCCATTCCGCCGTTGGGAAGCAGGACCCATTCGATCGCCCGCTGCGGCTGCCAGCGAGCGCCGTTCCAGCGCGCCGACGGCACTTCGATGAAACCTCTCAAGGTAAAATCCCGATTCAAAAGAAAGATCGTGAGCCCTTCGAGCACGCTGTTTTTCGTATCGAATCGGTTCACGCTGATAAAAGCCTCCTCCGAGCGGATCCACATGTCCTTGGTGCCGAGTAGGCTCTTCGGCTCTTTCTTTTTAACTTCCGTTTTGTAAATGTACTGAGACTCTCGGGTGAAGACGGGCACGAGCGCCTCGTTCCAGGCAAAATTGAGGGCTGAGATCAGGAGCGATGAGATAAACAGCGGCAGTGAAATCCGGTAAATGCTGAGACCGTTGGCGCGCATGGCGGTGATCTCTTGAGTACGCGACAGCATGCCGATGGAAAACAAAACGGAGAATAGGACGGCAAAGCCAAAAACCCGCGACATCAAAACCGGCAACTTATAGAGAAAATAGCGGCTCGCCGCCCACACGGACGCGCCCGATTTGAGAACGCCGTCGATCCGATCGAAGAAATCGACGATGAGATATAGGCTGGTGGTGCACAGGAGGCTGATCGCGACGACCTTTAGAAAGCCGCGGATGAGATAACGGTCCAGAATGCCGCCGAAAGACCAGGAGACGATAGCTGAGATTTTTTCCATGGGATTAGACGGTTCTTCCCTGTCGTAAGATTGCGATTCGGCGCGTTAAGGAGAAAGACCAGTCTTCCAACTTAGCTTGGATTAAAAAAGGGGATTCTTTCAGCGCCTTGCGAAAAAAATGAAACGCCGTGAGGGTGAGAACAATGTTGGGAAGCCAGGCGGCAAGCGCCGCCGGAAGTATCTGCCTTTCCCCCAAAGCCTTGCCCAGGGAAAGTAAGGCATAGTAGGTAAGCAGCCAGGATAGACATAGGGCGAAACCCCAGGACCGGCTGGCGCGCGAACGCGCCGGCACCATGACCAGGGCGACGGCAAGAAAACACAAAGTGAGCGGAGCGAAGGCGAAGGAAAATCTCTGATGGAGTTCGATCAGCTCCGCCGTGACCTGAAGGCCCTGTTCTCCTTTGCGTTGGATGGTTTTTCTTAGTCGCTCGAACGACATCTCTTTGGGCTCGGGATTTTTCTGCCGGCTGGGCCCCAGGATGTCCTCGGGATCGAGCCTGAAATCATAGGTGTTGAAGCTGGTGCGGCTGAAGCCCGGCCGCTTCTGTTGCCTCTCGTAGACCGTGCCTTCGAAGAGCTTGAAATTGATGGTTTGCGTCTCTTCATCCGAGAATATGAAAGCCACTTTGCCGAAGATGTCTTGCTCGCGATCCGCCTTGCGTCGATCGACGATGAGCACCCCCTTGGCGGTTTCCCCCGGGGGCACGAGTTCTTCGATGTATATGAGAACCTTGGGAAACTCATCGTTGAAAACTTTTTCTTTCAATCCACTGGCGACGCGATTCTTGGCGATGTCGTAAAGCGCCGTCCTGAGCGCGGCGTTTGCGCCCGGTCGAATCTGGGTGGTGATGAGCAAGGTGACCAGAGAAACAATCAAGGCGATAACGCCGACCGGCAAAAGAATTTGGACGGGGCTGATCCCGGAGGCCTTGAGCGCGAGAATCTCATGATCGGTCGACAGCCTGCCGAGTCCCAAGAATATTCCGAGCAACAGCGCCATCGGCACCGTCATTTCGAGGAACGTGGGGAGAACCAACGCGAACAACTTGCCGATTTCGAGAATGGGAACCCCGCGGTTGACCACCAACTCAACAAGCTTAAGAATGCGCCCGACCAAGAGAATGAGCGTGAAAGCCATGAGTCCGAAAAGAAAGGGAGGAAGCACTTCTGAGGCGAGATAAGTAGTCAGTGTCCGCTTCACGATGTAAACATGTTATCTGGTGCAATCTTTTTTGTAAAACGGCGCATGAGAAAGAATGGGAAATTATGGAGAAGCCGAAGCCGCTGGTTATTTTTGGTCTCAATCCGGTGCTGGAGAAGCTCAGAAGCTCGCCCGAGCAGGTATTTGAGCTCATGATCGTCAAGGGCCGCGAAAGCGCCCGTCTCAACTCCGTTATCGAAGAGGCTCGTCGCCATCATGTGCCGGTCGGTTACGTCGATGCGCACCGGCTTGATCTCCTCACCGAAGGCGGCTCTCATCAAGGTGTCGCGGCCAACACCGCTCCATATGGCTATCTTCCTTTTGCTCAACTGCTCCAGGCCTTAGCATCCGCCGCCCAGGGGCGGGTCTTGGTCCTCGATGGTTTAACCGATCCACGGAATTTTGGCGCTCTCTTGCGCTGTGCCGATGGTGCGGGCGTTTCTCATGTCGTGATCCCAAAGGATCGCGCGGTAGGTGTGACGCCGGCCGTGGTCAAAAGCTCGGCCGGAGCGGCTAACTACTTGAAAATTTATCGGGTTTCCAATTTGAGTCGTGCTCTTCAAGCTCTTAAAGAAGCCGGCTGTTGGATCGTGGGTCTCGATGCGGCGGCGCCGGAATCAATCTTCGAACGGCGCTATCCGGAAAAAGTGGCCGTGGTCCTGGGATCGGAAGGCACAGGCTTGCGTCCATTGATCCGCCGTGAGTGCGACTTTTTAGTTTCCATACCTATGCTCGGAAAAGTTTCTTCGTTAAACGTCGCCGTAGCCGGAGGAATATGTCTCTATGAACTGGCAAGGCAGCAAGGCCCCCTTCAAGCTGAGCACCGGTAAGTTTCCTGGGGGCCCTAAACAGGCAGAAAATTAGGGTAAAAAGGTAAAAAAGTGTTGACATCCAGTTGTGGAGGTGCTTTATATAATGGTTTACAATAGCTAGCCCGGGTAGCTGTCATCTGTCTAAGGGCCGTAGCCCATACATTCAAAACGGAACTTATTCACTTCTTTTTTTAAGGCCAGCAGGAGAGTTTCGCGTCGGCGCGCGGTATGGTTCGTTTCGAATTCAAAGCTGGCGTAGCTCAATGGCAGAGCAGCTGATTTGTAATCAGCAGGTTGTAGGTTCAAGTCCTATCGCCAGCTCCAGTGCAACAAGATTCGGCGGTAGCATTTGCGTTGACTCAAAAATCGTGAACGGTCGGATTCGTTTTCCAGACAGTGGAGGACCAGACAGTGGAGGAGAGGTTCCCGAGTGGCCAAAGGGAGCAGACTGTAAATCTGCCGCCGTAAGGCTTCGTAGGTTCGAATCCTGCCCTCTCCACCATCATGCGGGAATAGCTCAGTTGGTAGAGCGCGAGCCTTCCAAGCTCGGGGTCG
>DASXUF010000111.1 GCA_036504975.1 Candidatus Binatia bacterium
CGCTTCAATTTCTGGTCGATATTAGAGAAAAGCGTTCCGGTATCGGGCGCGGGGTTAGCCGCGGCCTTGGCGCGCTCCACGGCTTTCTCGTCGTAGGGGGCTTTCAATGCCGGGGCCGCCTCGGGTGGGGCCGGAAGCGCGCTCAGGGTTTTCCCTTTTTTCTCGAGCTTGCTGTCGATTGCGCCCAGGTCCGTGGTCACCTGCGGTTTCGCCTCAGGTTCTTTAGGCAAGTCGGCGCCCGGGGGCTTGGGATCGGAGCCCTGCTTCGCGTCGATTCCGCGCTGCTTCAGCGAGTCGTCGATGTTGCCGACCAATTGGGAACTTTTCGCCGATGCCGTCTTGGTCTCGGCGCCGGACTCCTGTTTTTTGCCGAACGGCCACAACGAGGAAAAAAAGCCGCCCGATTCTTTTTTGCCGGCGGCGTTGGCCTTGGCGGCCTGGTCTTTTTTCTCGTCGCCGCTCGAAGATGCCTGATCAGGCGAGACGATCTGAGTGGGCGGGGCGAATGGATTTATTTTGTCCACCATGCGGCCGACAAAGGTTTTTTCTTTTCCCGGCTTTTCGTCGACGACTTCTGTTTTTGCCACGAAGTTTTGCGGCAGCTTCACTTCGCCGGTCGGCGCTTTGTTTTCTGCTACGGCCGGTGCCGCCGCTCTTCCTTCCGGTTTGAGCAGGAGCGCCAGCGGGTCGCGTTTTTCCTGAGCCAGCTCTTTCAACTGGACCTGGGCGGTTTTGGCCAAGGGGTCGGTCGGGTAGTGCTCGACGAGCGCCTCATAGGCGAGAGACGCTTTTACGGTGTTCTTCTCCAGCCGGTAGCTTTCTCCCAGTTGATAGAGCGCCTTGGCCGCGGTGGGGGTATGCTTATAGAGGCGGAGAATCCCCTCGAGGCGATCCCGCGCGGCCGGATATTTCTTTTCTCCCATGTAGAACGACGCGATGTAAAATTCGTGCTCGGCGAGGTACTCGATGCACTTGGCCAGCTTTTCCCGCGACTTTGCCGCATAAGGAGACTGGGGGTAGTTATTGATGACCCTTTCGAAAAAACCCTTGGCGGCCTCGGTCATTTTTTGATCTCGGTCGATAGAAGAAAATTGGTCGAAGTGGGCCATGCCGGAAAGATACACGGCGTACGGAACGTTCTCATTGCTGGGATGCATCGCCTGAAATTCCTTCAGCGTCTCCACCGCCTCCGTGTATTGCTGGTTGAAATAATAGGCCTCGCCCAGCTTCAGCTCGGCTGACACGATTTCAGGAGCGAACGGATGCTCGGACCTCAGCTTCTGGAATCGATCGATCGCCAGAGCGTATCTTTTCTTGTTGAAAAACTCCGTGCCCTCTTTATACAGCGTTTCGGCGCTGGCGTTCGGTTGTGAACCCGGCGACGACCAGGGCATCGGTGGAAGAGGTGGAAGAGTCGGAAGCGAGGGCAGAGAAGCGGAAGAGCAACCGGCGCTCAGAGCCATGAGGGCTGAGATCAGATAGCGCGGCGCAAACTGCGTAAATGATTTTAAGGGATTTTGTCGGTTGCTTGGCGTGTGAAACATAAACGCCGTCATTTCGCCGGGGCCGCTTGGCCTCGGGGTATTAGTTAGGATGGGGCGAAAATTTTTACCCATCTTATAGATCGCTCGGTGTCGAGTCAAGCATGGAGCGATTGAATTCTTACCTCTGAAATGTAGACAGAACGACTTCAAGAATATTTATCGCGCCAAGCCGCCAAGGACGCAAAGAAAGAAATATTTTCTGTTTCTCCGAACTTGGCGCGCTTTGCGTCTTTGCGCGAGGCATCTTTTCTGCGATTCCGTAAGCCGAATGTAAGCAAAGATTTCAAATATGTTCGGCTAGTTTTCTCGTACCATTACTCGAAAGCTCGCCTGTGTCTTGTTCGAGCGCAGGACGAACGGCCAGACCGGCGGAAATATCAAATACGCGGTCGTCTCCAAAAAAGAGTAAACCAAGTCTCCGGGAGGCCCCTTGTCGTCGTGGATCGTGACCGTATATTCTCCCGGCGGGAGATCGGGCACCCGGAACTGCAGGATCTTATCCTCGATCCAAACCAATTCCTTATCAGGAACGTCTCTCCGCTCGGGTTTCAGCCCCAGAAGCTTGAGGCGGGGATAGTCCATAACTTGGCCGCCCATTTCCACCCTCGGCCAGCCTACAAGATACTCCATCGAGAGGCTTACCACGGTCCCGGGCGCGCCCTCGGTGGGCTCGATCTGGACGATTTTGGGCGCGCAGGCCGCCAGCCCCAGGCAGAAAATCAGGACAGCCGTCTGGATAGCCCTTAGGACGGGACCTCTCTCCCACGCTGATCGGTTTCGTGTATGATTGGGGTCCATTTCCGCATCCGGGGGACTATGTGCGCCACCCTACCCCAAATCGCTCCAAGGAGGCAACTTCGGTACCCCCAAAAAAAATTGGATTTTCCTCTTGACAGGAGGTTTTCGATTGGGGTACAAAGAGCAAAATTTGAGCTCACGCCTCTATGGCGAGAGCGCTATCGTCGGCATTGTTACGAAGAGGCAGAATCGGATCTTCGGGGTGCTAAGAATATCAGGAATGGAGGAGGCGACAATGAAGAAGGTATCTGGTTTGACCGCCCTCGGCTTCATGCTCGCGATTATTTTCGCAGCGGCGCTGCCGGCATGGGCTGAAAGTGTTGATCAAAGGATCAGCACGTTGGAAGCGGAGTTGGCCCGGCTAAAAGCCGAGCAGGTGGAGGTGAAGTCGGAGCAGATCGAGCTGAGGAAAAACGCGCTGGCCGCCGAAGGCGCTCTGCCGACGTTCACGTACCGGCCGGCCGCCGGTTTGCGCATCGAAGCGGCGGACAAGTCGTGGTCGATCCGTTTTGCCATGGAAGCCCATATGCGGATGCTCTTCGAGAGCGGGAGATCGCATGCCGGCCGGACCAACGGCGAGGTGCAAGGCCGCCGGTTCAGACCGCGGTGGAACTTCTGCGTCGTCAACTGCTTCTACGAGATCGAACTCGCTTACGACAACGACGGTTTCGGCGGTAACTCGGCAATTCAGCGCGGCGCAGTGTGGGTCCATTTAGAGCAGATCAGCCCCTGGCTGCCGACATTCTACCTCGGACTGGATATCCCGTCGTCAACGGGTGAGTTTCCCGATGGCGACGGCTTCACCGGCTGGCAAATGGAGAAACCGCTAATTCTGCGGGGGCTTCCCAATACCGGCTCGGCCAGCAACGGCTTCGGCTTTAACTGGGACGATAAGCCGCTCTCGTCGATCGGAATCCCCGGTAAGATCACCCGGATTAATTTCGCGGTGGCCGGCATCGCCGAGGCCGGGGAGGGAACGAGCACATTTTTAGACGCCGGGCATAACATGCTCTGGTATATCAATGTGGCCCCCTTCTCGGAGTTGAAGAGCAAGTGGCTGGAAGGTTTCGAATTTGAAATGGGATACTGGTTGTGTAAGATCGATCGTTTTGAAGCCGGCGGCAATGTCGGGGATGGTCAGAGCACGGTCTCGGAACCCGACCAGGATTGTGCAAGGCTGCGCCTGCGTGACAACGGCGACGGCGGCAGGACGACTCTGTTCGACACGGGTACGGGAGTTATTGGCCGCGGCCCGATGCACTATCTCTACCCCGGAGTTCAGTGGGAAATCGGTCCGTACACTCTGCGCGCTACAGGCCAGTTCGCGCGCTGGAAAAATGGTCAGGATACCGGCGCCGATACCCGCCCTGGACATACCAAGGCGAACGGCTTCAATATCGCGCATGACCTTTGGCTCTTTAGCCCCAAGGGCTGGTTGACCGGCTCGCCCACCACTCCTGGTTCGGTGCTGGTGGGAACTCGCTTCGAGCGTAGCACCGCCGATTGTAATTACGGCGGCGGGGGGCCTGGTCTTAATCCTGCGGTTGGTAAGACCGGTGGATGCACGAACCGGGGCTTTAATCGAATCATTGTGCTCGTCCGCGAGTGGGGTGTTTACTACTTCCTGATGAACCGGATGAGCGTGGGCATCAACTGGACCTGGTACGACGCGTCTAACATTCCCACTTTTAGCCTTGCCAATCTCGGGATACTAAATCATCCCACCACCGCCAGAGGCGGCAGTTGGGTCGACGTGGCCTTAAACTTCCGCGTCAGGTTCTAAGCCCATACGAAGCTAAACTGTAAAAAAGGGGAGCCAACGGCTCCCCTTTTTTTTGGCAGGCGATGTGTTCGCCCGTGGTCCGAGGATTCGTAGGGGCGGACCGATGTGTCCGCCCTCCCCGCCCAGGGCAGACACGCAGGTCTGCCCCTACAAAAAAGGTTCTTCAGGCTTTTGTATGGATAACTTGGCAGTATCCCCCCTTCTTTTCTCTCATCACGAAGATCTCATCGCGGCTACGCGCCGAAAATCGGAATATCTCGCGCAAAGACGCAAAGGCGCAAAGGAAAACCCGATTCCGAACTTGGCGTTCTTGGCGTCTTGGCGGGAACAAACCCGTCTTTCCTTCGTGCGCTAGGTCCTTCGTGGTGAATCCTCGTCCACACTAATCCTGGAAGAGCCACAAAAAATTCCCCGCCAGCGTGATCTACGTATCGCCCCCGCATCGTGCCTGCCCTGAGCCTCGTCGAAGGGCATCGCCCATCCCCCCTCGTTGTCTTTTTCACGCGCCAATGATAATTTGTCGATCGTGAAGAAGCGCGAGAATCTAGCGAAGGCGATTTACGATCTTGCCAAGTTGGTTTTCGCGGCTCTTGTGCTTGGCCCGATTGTTACACCAGAAGCTTTCAGTGTCCCCAGCCTTATCGCAGGAGCTACCGCGACGCTTTTTGCTGCTCGCTTCGGCATACTTGGTTGACAAGGGAGGTTGAATATGGATCCACTTTTAGTACTCTTTACTCTAACTGGTGCCATTGCGATCATTGTCGGTCTGCTCTTCTACCTCCACGACCGAAAAGTCCGGCGTTAAACCGAACGCCGGCTCTTCTATGCCGTTCTTCTTGAAAGGGCGCGTTCTATGAGGAAGCCTCTTCTTAGCGGAGCGCGTTTCATGAAGAAGAGATCAACTTCCCTGCTACGGTCGCTCACGCTCGTTGTTTTCGTTTTCTGGCTTTCGCCGGAATCGCCCTGGGCGCAGGAGGGCGGCTTCTATCCGGGAAAGTTGGCGATCGCCAAGGCTAAAAACCTCACGCCGCAGGAGCGCGAGGTCGAGGCCCGTTTTGCGAAATATCTCGAAGAGCGCACCGATGAAGCCATCGCTCGCTATCAGGCGAAGTACGGCAAGGAGATCAACACCGACAATGCGCGCGAGCTGTCCCAGGACTATGCTCCGGGAGGAATGGATGCGGAAGACGCGCGCACGCGGGCCGCCCGCGCCCAATGGAGCTCGGCCGTGCACGAGCCTTCGAGCGCGCTCACCAAGGAGATCTACCGCAGGGAATTGAAAAAAGCCGCGGCGCCAAACGAACGGAGCCAAGTGGTTTTCACCGCGGGCGGCGCGGGGTCGGGAAAGACAACGGGCATTCAGCAAATTGCGGGCTTGGGGCACGCGGTCGAGGCCGCTCAGATCGTCTACGATACGACCCTCTCCAGCTTGAGATCGTCGCTGGATAGAATCTCCCAAGCGCTGGATGCCGGAAAAACGGTGAGCATCATCTTCGTGTACCGCGATCCGATCGATTCGTTGGTCGGAGGCGCGTTGCCGCGAGCGGAAAGGAACGGCAGAACGCTTCCTCTGGAAGTGTTTCTGGATACTCATATAGGGGCGCCCGAAGTTCTGCTTAAAGTCGCCGAGACTTACAAGGGAGACAAACGGGTTGAGATCGCGATCATCGACAACAGCAGGGGGCGGGGAAAGGCGGCGGCGGCCGACCTCAAGTTTGTTCAGGCGGTGGCGCGGAAGTACACGAGAGAAGATTTGGGGGCCAAGCTCTTGCGGGGCTTGGAGGATGCGTATGAAAAAAAGAAGCGGGGGGAAAAAGAAGGGATTTCGGAAGATATCTATCGAGCGTTTAAGGGACATGCCTCTTAAAGAATACACGGCGCTTCTGGCGCGGGACATGGTCGCCAGCCTCAATATCAAAACTGGAGATGCCAAATCCAAGGGAAAGGAAAAGCAGAAACGTGATAAGGCAAGAAAGCGGTAAGGGGGGTCTTCCCGCCTCGAGAAATTCATTGCAAAAGGAAGATTGCAAATTGCAAACATCAAAATGGCCAATCCGGATTTTCCGTTTTTCAATTTTCACTTTGCATTTTGCATTCATTGGGCTCCTCTTCCTGGCGCTTGGCCTCGGGTTATTTTCCGGTTGCGGCGAGAAGTTCATGGACCATATCCCGAGGGTCGGAATTGGCGGACGATACAACGAGGGCAAAGAACAGTTTCTAAGAGGCAGGGGCGGGAATATGGAGACGGCGATTGCCGCCCTGGATGCCGTGGTCCGCGAGGATCCCACCTACAAGGACAGCCTCACGCTCCTGGGCAGGGCCTATTACAACACGGGAAAATATGAGATCGCCAGGCAGATTCTACAGCGGGCTTTGCTGGTCAATAAGGACGACGAGATCGCCTGGATGGCGTTGGGACTCGCCCAACTGCGACTCGGCCAAGATGAGAAGGGGATCGAAACCCTTCAAGGCGCGATCACTCTCATCAGCAAAGTCTCGAAGAGCGGCTACCGCGATTTTAAAGAGTGGGACAACAAGGCGCTGGTCCGTACTTACATCTCAAGGAGCGCCGTGGACGTCAAGAAAGGATCCGAAGCGAAGGCAAGCTTGATTCGGAATTGCGAGACTCTGCTCGCTCGAATGGACGACGAAGAGAATTATCAAAAGCAAACGAGGGACTTCAACCGCCGTAAGAGTCCGCGGTAGCGCCTCAACCGCCGCCCCGTCTTGTTGGGGAGTTGGATCGTGGTGGCAGCGACTCAGGAAGGGCGCTACCATACCCAGCCGTTCACCTACCGTTTAGAAGCGGACTATTCAAAAGGATGTCGGCCAGGGTCGTCAGGAAGTAACCCAGGCTCACGTAGGCGTTCAAATCGAAAAACGCCTTGTTGATCCTCGACAGATCGTTCGGGCGCACCAGACGATGCTCCCAGAAAAGGATTAGAGAAACCGCCGCGACCCCCAGCCAATAGATCGGCCCCAGACGCGCGCTGAGGCCGACGAAGAGCAAAAACACCACCGTCACAAGGTGAAACAGGCTCGAAAGCCTCAATCCCATCGGTACGCCGAAGCGCGCCGGGATCGAATAAAGGCCGTGGCTGCGATCGAACTCATAATCCTGAAGCGAATAGATGATATCGAATCCCGCGAGCCAAAAGAGGACCGCGAGTCCCAGGGAAAAAGGAATCGCCAGATCAGCCGGACCGGCCGGGGTTCCGCTGATCGCGAGCCAGGCGCCCACGGGCGCGAGCGCTAGAGCGAGTCCCAAAAAGAGATGCGACGCCCAGGTGAATCTCTTGGTCAACGAGTAAAAGAAGACGATCGCCAGCGCAGCCAGCGAGAGCGCAAAGCAGATCGGATTCAGGCGATAAGCCGCGTAGATGAAGAGCAGCGAGGCGAGGGCGGTCAGCGCCACTGCCTCCCAGACCTTGACTTTCCCCTGTGGCAGCTCCCACGAACTGGTCCGTGGATTCAGCGCGTCGAATCTCTTGTCCGCCAGGCGGTTGAAACCCATCGCGGCGCTCCGGGCGCTTACCATAGCGACGAGAATCCACGCCAGAGAGCGGATCGTGACCGGGTATTTGACCCAGGCTAGAGCTACCGAGGCGAGGGCGAAGGGCAGCGCGAAGATGGTATGGGAGAAGCGGATGAGACGGCCATAATCGCGTATCTTTTCCAGTAGGTTCATATCGTGCTCGTGGCTCGTGCTCGTGTTCGTAAATCGCTCGTCCCCGTTGGTGGCCATGGTTACTTGTGATCCAGGGACTGGCCCAGGCGCGTGAGCATCTGGCCTACCCTTTCGTATCCCGACCACGAGCACGAGTCACGATATTCCAAGTTTCTCCCAGATCGAATCGATATATTTTTTGGTTTTTTCGTCCATCACGATGGGATCGGGCCACTCGCGCTCGAAGCCCTCGTTCTTCCATTTCCGCGTCGCGTCGATCCCCATCTTGGAGCCGTAGCCCGTGAGCGGCGCGGCGTGATCGAGCACGTCCACCGGTCCCTCGACGAAGACGATGTCGCGTTTGGGATCGATCTGGTTGCCGGCGATCCAGGTCACCTCTGCAGGGTCCTGCACGTTGACGTCGTGATCGACGACGATAATCGTCTTGGTGAACATCATTTGCCCCAGGCCCCAAAGGCCGTGCATGATCTTTCGCGCGTGGGCCGGATATTCTTTCTTGATCGAGACGATGGCGAGGTTGTGAAACACGCCGTGCACAGGCAAGCTCATGTCCACGATCTCCGGGAAGGTGAGGCGCACGAGCGGTAGAAAAATTCGCTCCGTCGCTTTTCCAAGATAGGCATCTTCCATCGGCGGACGTCCGACGATCGTCGTCAAGTAGATCGGCTTTTTCTTGCGCGTGATGCAGGTCACGTGAAACGCGGGGTAGTCGTCGGCCAGAGAATAAAAGCCGGTGTGGTCGCCAAACGGCCCTTCGCGGCGGAGCGGCTCGGACGGATCGATGGTGCCTTCGATCACGATATCCGCGCTGGCCGGCACCTCGACGTCGATGGTAACCGCCTTCACCAGCTCCACGCCCTTTTGTCTCAAAAAGCCGGCGAACAGAAACTCATCGATCTGGTCGGGCAGCGGCGCCGTCGCCGCGTAAGTGAGAGCAGGATCGCCGCCGATGCAGGCCGCGACCTCCATGCGGCCTTTGTCTTCCTTCCGGCGTTGGAAGTGGCGCGCTCCTACTTTATGCGGGTGCCAGTGCATGCCGGTCGTGCGCGAGTCGAAAACCTGCATGCGGTAGAGGCCGACGTTGCGCTTGCCGTCGCGCGGATCGCGGGAAATGACGAGCGGAAGCGTGATGAACGGGCCGGCGTCTCCCGGCCAGCAAGTGAGAATCGGAAGCGTGCTTAAATTGGGATCGCGCTCGACGACCTCGTGACACTCGCCGTCGCCGACGGATTTCGGCGCCGCGCCGGCCAGGCGCAAAAGTTCCGGCAAGAGACTCAGCTTCTCGCGCAGGGAAGCCGGCGGCTTCATGCGCGTGAGATGCTCGATCCGGCGCGCGATCTCCTCGAGGTCAGAAACCCCGAGAGCCAGGGCCATGCGCCTGAGCGAGCCGAAGGCGTTGATCAGGACCGGAATATTTTTTCCAACGACGTTGTCGAACAGAAGCGCGGGACCGCCGCACTTCATCACCCGGTCGGCGATCTCGGCGATCTCCAATTCCGGCTTGACGGGATAGGAGATGCGCTTCAGCTCGCCTTCCCGCTGCAAAACTTGTAGGAACTCTTCTAAATTGTTATACGCCATCTAGCCAACCGTCGGCCGTTATTCATTGAGAGCAATGTCTAATCCGAGAGGCGCTACGAAGTCAAGGTTTCAAAAAGCCTGACGGAATCTTTCCTTGTTGCAGTCGCGTGGCGAAGCCGGTAAGGTCCCGTAAGATTCGCTCTCGTGCTGCCATAGTAAGCTCACGCCGGCGCCCGATCATGAAGTCAAAAATTCGAAGAAATCAAAAGACCCAGCATCTCGCCAAGGCAACCGCCGAATCGAAATCGTGGCGGGTCGATTCTCTCACGCCTTTAGTTGTCGTCTTGTTGACTCTTGCGGCTTTTCTCCCCGCTTTGTGGAACAGCTTTGTCGATTGGGACGATTACAAAACTCTGGTGGAAAACCAAAACTACCGGGGGCTCGGGTGGGCGCAGCTCCGCTGGATGTTCACGACTTTCTACATGGGCCACTATCAGCCTTTAAGCTGGGTGACCTTTGGCGCGGACTATCTCCTGGGCGGACTAGAACCGTTCGGTTATCATCTGACCAATCTCTTGCTTCACGCGGCCAACGCCGCGCTTTCTTACTTCATCACTCTTCGCCTGCTCTCAGTGGGCCAGACGAGTCCGACCGCTCCAGGCAATGGTCCATTACGAGTCGCCGCCGGTTTTGGCGCTTTATTATTCGCCGTCCACCCGTTGCGAGTTGAATCGGTGGCCTGGGCAACGGAACGGCGCGACGTCCTCTCGGGCTTCTTCTTCCTGTTGACGATACTCTTCTATCTGAAAGCCGCGGCGGCTTTAGAGAACAATGGCGCGCGCCGGCGTTGGTTGAGCGCCGCGGTGATCGTCTATGTTCTCTCGCTGCTCTCCAAGGCCAGCGGCATCGTTCTCCCCGTCGTGCTTTTAATCCTCGACGTTTATCCGCTGAAACGGCTCGGCGGAGGGCCGGGAAAATGGTTTGGGGCGGCGGCCCGGAAAGTTTGGTTGGAAAAAGTTCCTTTTGTGTTTTTGGCCGCGGCCGTTGGAGTCATTGCCTTGCTTGCGCAGGAAGGCGCCGGGGCGTTGAAAGCCGTTGAACGTTACAATGTGGGATCTCGTGTCGCACAGGCGCTCTACGGGCTCGCATTTTATCTCTGGAAGAGCGTTCTTCCCTTGGGACTGTCTCCGCTCTATGAGTTGCCGGTTCAATTCGATCCCTGGGACTGGCCTTTCCTCCTGAACGGGTTCGTCGTCCTGGCCGTCAGTGCGGGCCTGTATCTTGCCAGGCGGGCGTGGCCTGCCGGCGTCGCCGTTTGGATTTATTATGTGGTCGTTCTGCTCCCGGTGTTGGGGACGGCACAGAGCGGGCCGCAACTGGTCGCCGATCGCTACAGTTACCTTTCATGCCTGGGCTGGGCGACCCTTGGAGCAGCGGGTCTGCGCTATTTTTGGAGCGCCGGTCTTGGCGGGAATGTCCAAGGAAGAAAATTTATTTTTGCCCCTGCGCTTGCCGGTGCGGTTGTGCTCGCGTTAGCTGGCTTGACCTGGAAAGAGACACAGGTCTGGCGCGATTCGGAAAGCTTGTGGAGACACGCTCTCGCTGTCGGCCGGGCATCGAGCACGGTTCACTACAACCTGGCCTATGCCTTACACAAGCGGGGTGAGCTTCCGGAGGCGACGGAGCACTACCGCAAGTCGCTGCGGTTCAATCCTCTCGTTGCCGATGCCCACTACTATCTGGCCGACGCGCTGGCGATGCAAGGATCGTTGGAGGAAGCGATGGAGCAGTACAACGAAGCTTTAAAGATCAAGCCTGATTTCTGGGGCGCGCATTTCAACCTGGCAATTGTACTGGAACGCCAGGGAAAGGTCGGCAAGGCGATCGGGCATTACCGTCGGGCCCTCGATATCAATCCGACCGACGTCGCAGCCCACAACAACTTGGCCGTAATCCTTGCGCGACAAGGGGAATTCGATGAGGCGTTCGAGCACTTTCGCTACAGCTTAAAGCTCGACCCGGCCCAAAGCGATGTTTACCTTGGGCTCGGCAATATTTTAGCCAGGCAAGGCAATCTTGACGAAGCAGTGCGGCACTACCACGAAGCCATAAAAGTAAAGCCGAACTTTGCCGAGGCCCACAACAACCTGGGAAGAGCCTTGGCCGCTCTGGGACGGCTGGATGAGGCGGTAAAGGAATTTCGCGAGGCGGCTAGAATTCAGCCGAACTTTGTCGCGGCGCACGAAGCCCTGGCGCGGGCACTGGCCCAGCAGGGAAAGAAAGAGGAAGCCATGCACCACTATCAGGAGGCTTTGAGGATTCTCAAGTCGCGCCGTCAAGCGCCCAATTCGAGTGGATGAGTTTCTTGTTCCGCGGGGGATTTTGGGTTATTAGGGAGAAAGAGATTCTCTGTACCGAGAGGAGGCCGCGAGATGAGATACCAGGGATTGGAAGAGATGAAAAAAAGCCTAAAAGGCGTGGTCGAGTTCGACGGCAAGGTGCGCGTGCTCGACAAGGAAAAACTCCGCGGCCAGGCGATCGACCGCCTGGTCTTCAACGGCGTCTTCCACGAAAACTCCGAGATCAAGCAAGCGGCGCGCAACGTGGTGCGTCAAAGCGCCAAGGCCCTGGGCATCCATCCGGCCTCGATTTTGCCCCTTTACGAGGCGGTTGGCCGGGGCGAGTGCGGCGGTTTCACCGTTCCGGCGATCAACATTCGCGGCCTGACCTACGACATGGCGCGCGCCGTCTTTCGCGCCGCGCTGCGCAATCAAGTCGGCGCCGTGGTCTTCGAGATCGCGCGGTCGGAGATCGGCTACACGTCTCAGCGGCCGGAGGAATACGCCCATGCCGTGATGGCGGCGGCGATCAAAGAAGGCTTCAACGGGCCGCTGTTCATCCAGGGCGATCACTTCCAGGCGAGCGCGAAGACCTTCGCGAAAAATCCCCAGGCGGAGGTTCAGGCGTTAAAAGATCTCATCAAAGAAGCGATCGCGGCGGAATTTTTCAACATCGACATCGACAGCTCGACCTTGGTCGATTTGAGCCGGCCCACGGTCCGCGCCCAGCAGCAGGACAACTGCTGGGTGGCGGCGGAATTGACGGCTTACCTCAGGGGTTTGGAGCCCAAGGGAGTTTCCATCTCGGTCGGCGGTGAGATCGGCGAGGTGGGCAAAAAAAACAGCACCGTCGAGGAGCTCGAAGCCTACATGGACGGCTACCGCGAAGAGCTGGACAAACGGGGCAAGGGACTCAAGGGGATCAGCAAGATCAGCATCCAGACCGGCACGTCGCACGGCGGCGTGCCTCTGCCCGACGGCACGGTGGCGCGCGTCAAGCTCGATTTCGACACCCTGGAGCAGCTCTCCAAAGTCGCGCGCGAAAAATACGGCCTGGCCGGCGCCGTGCAGCACGGCGCGTCCACCCTCCCCGAAGAGGCGTTCGACCATTTTCCCCGCCGCAAGTGCGCCGAGATTCACCTGGCCACCGGCTTTCAGAACATGCTCTATGACGATCCCGGCTTTCCCTCGGGCGTGAAGAAGGAGATCTACGATTACCTCCGCAAGGAATGCGCCGCCGAGAAAGTAGAAGGAGAGACCGACGAGCAATTCATCTACAAGACCCGCAAGAAAGCGTTCGGCCCGCTCAAGGAAAAATTTTGGACTCTGCCCGAGGCGTTTCGCAAGGACATCGGGAAGAAGCTCGAGGACAGGTTCGAGTTTTTGTTCAAGAAGCTGAACGCGGTGAACACCGTGTCCGTCGTGCGCGAGAAGGTGCCGCTGGACGGGCGGGAGCTTCGGGTGGCGTAGCGTCCTACCGTGGATGATCGGCAGGGGCGGTTCGCGAACCGCCCCTGCGAGCTGCAAACAATCAAGAAGACGATGCTTGAGACCTAACGAACGAGGCCGATGGTATATCTCTACGCGCTGATAGCCGGCTCGAGCGACTTCTTGTCGGGTTGGCTCGCGTTGAGCGTCGAGCGGGACAAAATCGAGCCCCGCTACGTCATCGCGTTCGCCGCCGGCGTGTTATTGGCGGTGACCTTCTTCGAGATACTTCCGGAGACCAATCTCAAGTCGGATGCGGTCTTCCTGGCGCTGGGCTTTGTCACCTTCTATGTGCTGGAGAAGCTCGTGATGATCCATGCCTGCGGCGAGGCCGAATGTCATACGCACCACATCGGGCCGGTGGCGGTGTTGGGCATGGCGCTCGATAACGTCATCGACGGCGCCGGGATCATGGTCGGCTATCTCATCGACCCGCTGCTCGGACTCACGATCACGCTCGCCGTCGTCTGCCACGAGATCCCGCAAGGCATGACTTCGGCGCTGATCATGCGCGAAGCGAAATGGAACAGCCGGGGAACGATGCTTGCGTTGATCCTCGCAGGGTCGCTCTACCCGATCGGCGCCTTGCTCGCGGGCTTTATCCCCGATCACTTGCAGCCCAAGATCCTGGCGTTCATCGCCGGCGATTTTATTTATATCGGCGCCGGCGATCTGTTGCCGGAAGCGCACCGCCAGTTCAATTGGAAAGTCGTCGCCTGCTTCCTCGCCGGAATAGCGTTTATGTTGTTTCTTAGGGCCCTTGTGCCGGACGTGTGAGCCCACTCGAATACTGAGGAAGCAGTGATAAACTCCTCCGCGGCAGTAAAGTTAGTATGTCAGAAAAATGCCGCTCGCTTCGCCCGGCTTGGTCACATTTATGCTCCTCGGATCTCGTGTTCGTTTACGGTACGTACAAGCCAAAAAATTTGCCAGCGGTGAGGTTGACCTAAGACCATCTTATCGGATAGTGTCCCATCCAAATTGGGGATGCGGGGCCAGCCTGCCTTTTCTGATTGAGACCAGGTGCTGAGATTGCCGCTTCCCATTTCACCCTCGGATGCTTTCGTGCAGCCCTTCTCGAGAGAAAATCTTTCCTCTCCGCCTCCTGGTCGGGCCCGCTCGGCAACGAAGATCTTTATCGTCGCCTATCTTCTCTGCCAACTGACTCTGCCTCTGGTTTACTATTTCCGGGACGATAAGTCCGACGAGCGATTCACGTGGCGTATGTTTTCCGCCGTTCATTTCGAGCAGAATAAGTGCGGCGTATCGTTGGCGGTATGGCGGCCGGGCGCCGACCTGCTGGTCCTGAGCAAGGAAGAGGTCGAGGCGGCGATTCCTTCGGGTTGGATCGAATTTCTCTCCCGCGATTACGCCCCCGTCGGGAGCAAGTTCCTGCGCAGGTACTGTGAGGCCCACCCAGAACTTGCCGAGGTTCAACTGATCCGCCTATGTCCGGCGACGGCCGCCGGGACTCGGCCAAGGATGAATCGGACCGGGTTGATTTGCCGAACCGGCAAGTTGATACGAACTCACGAGAGCTTATGAGCCGGCGCCGGAGGCAGAGTAAAGAAAAACCCCGAAAACCATCCTCCTCACATCCCTCAAGAAGCTCGTCAAGCACATGGGAACGCTTTTGGTTTGGGCCGGTGGCCGCGGTGAGGCCCTACCTGCTCATGAAAGCCGTTCTGCTTGTGCTGGCGTTCGACGTTTGGCTGGTACGAGTGCCAAGAGGGTGGAAATTCGGCGTCGACGGTTTCAACGTCGCTCATTTCCAATGGTTGGATTGGCTCCAGCCTTTGCCCGTGCCGGGTCTCTACGTCGGGGTTCAACTGTTGGTCGGGATTGTGGCTCTCGTATGCGCTTTCACAGAAGCCGGTTTGTGGTTGCGCATCCTTCTCGCTTCGCTCCATACTTATAGCTGGGCGATGAGCCTGCTCGACAACTATCAACACCACTATTTTTTGTCGCTGGCTCTCGGCGCGTTCATTTTCTTTCCTCGAATTCGCGGGCTCGATCTGTATCCGGCGAAGGTGGATCGAGCGGCAGAGCGCGGAGAGGGAGCAAACGCGGCCGCGGGTCGCGGAAACATCAGCTCATGGGCTTATGTGCTTTTGGGGATCACGATAGCGATTATTTACTTCTTTACGGCGATCAACAAGTTGGAGCCGGGCTGGCGCGCGGAATTGATGATCGGAGAGCTGGCGAGAGATCAAAAGCTCCTGGTGCCGGTTGAATCCTGGTTTGCGGACGCGGGCGTAGCCCGGGAGCAGTTTTGGCAATGGATGGCTCTCAGCGTTTTTACCGTAGAAATCTTTCTCGGCGCGAGCTATCTTTTGGCAGTCCGGCAGGACGGTGAGCGCCGCCTTTTGCGCAGCGTGCTCGGAGTGCCGGCGTTTGTTGCGGCGCTCGTCTTTCACGGCATCGTGAACGAGGTTTTTCTTGCGCTGCGCATCGGCTGGTTCAGCTTCTACATGATGGCCCTTGCCGGCATCTACCTGCTTCCGGCTTCGATGCTATGGCGGGTAGGAGAAGTGGTCACTTGGCCGGGCCGAAGGGTGGCGAGCTATGCCCACCCTCTCCTGGCAAGTCTCAACACCGCCCCGAAGCTATCGATGACTTTGACGGTTGCGGGGAGCTTGGTGATGATTATTCTCAGCGGCGCGGTCGGTCTTGCGCTCGATTTGCCCGGCGCTTCAAATGTCGGATTTCTGACGGCGTTCGCGCTTCTGGGCATACTGTTGTTCGCGCTCGCCCGGAGGGGCCACCGGGATGCCGTCCGCTACATCGTTGCCGCCGGGCTGGCAAATTTATTTCTGTGTCTGACCGTTACACAGTCAACGGTGCGGTTTGACTACTACAACTCGGTCGGAGCCCACCTGCGGGAGCGCAATAACCTTCGTGCGGCAGCCGAGGCCGACGAAAAGGCGCGCCGCTATCTTCCACGAGGAGAGAAACCTTCTCAAGAATAGGAGACGTTTTTACGGCTGGAAAAGAACAAGGCAGGTCGCCGACGCACCTTAAGATTCCCGTTGAGTAACACGCAATCACTTCAGCTAAGGCAAGCTTTTTTATCTCAGATAGTGAAGTTTCACCTCGCCGCGCTTTAGCTTTTCTTCCGCTTCTTTGATCCTCTCCGCACTCCCAAGATCCTGCCAGAATCCTTCGAACGGAAATCCGTAAAGGCTCTCCCCTTGGGTCAGCAGCTTCGGATAAGTAACTTTCGTCGTCCCGAAAACGGCGGAATTCTCTCCCGCCATATAGTCGAAAATTTTGGCCTCCAGGATCTGCACTCCGGTAAACATCAATTTCCTAAGAGCCCCAGCCGCGTCGCGCGACGGAGCCTGATGGCTGAGAAATTTCTGGATTCTTCGGTCCGCCGATATTTCAATTGCTCCGTAACGGTCCGCCTCAGCGTCCGGTCTCAAGACCAGGGTCGCCGTCGCCCCGTATTTTCGATGTTGATCGAGGGCGGTTTGCAAAGGGAGGTCGATCATCACGTCCGTGTTGACGACGATGAACGTTCTGCCGTCCAGAAAAGACTTGGCTTGCAAGAGACCGCCTCCCGTATCGAGCAATTTGTTTTCCTTCGAGTAGGTGATCCGGAGCCCCAGCTTTCTTCCATCCCCCAGGTGCGCCTCGATTTGTTCTCCCAGGTGATGCACGTTGATGATGATCTCCGTGATGCCGTAATGCCTGAGGAGCAACAACGGATACTCGATCATGGGCCTGCCGCCCACGGGGACGAGAGCCTTCGGAATCTTGTCCGTCAATGGACGTAACCGCAGGCCGTGTCCGGCGGCAAAGACCATGGCCTTCATCGCATCTCCTCGAACTCTGCAGCGAGAATCGGAAGCAAGCTCTTAAATCGCGGCACGCGCTCAAGGTTTCGTTTCAAGCGCTTCAAAGTCGGCGGGATGTATTTTTTGTAGCCGGGTTTTCCCTTGACCAGATCAAGGTAGTAAAAACGTCCCACGACTTTAAAGTCTCGCTGCAACACGGAAAGAATGTAGCCTTCGACAAATTCATCCCGGTTCGCCCGCGTCCCGCCCATCGCCGCGCGCTTTTCGAGGTAATAGTCGATGAGACGATTTTCCAAATCCGGCCGGATGACGCGGTCGGTCTCGCGGTCGTTCAAGAGCGAAGCGAGATCGTACTGCGGCGGCGCCAAAAGAGCGTCTTGAAAATCGATCACGGCGATATCCCCCTCGCGCACCATCAAATTCCAACTGTGATAGTCCCGATGGCTAAGGCAAGGAGGCAGGGCAGCTAGAAAGCGCGCCATCTCTTCGAAGCTCTCTCTCAACTTTTTTTTGTCGCCGTCGCCGATCCGTCCGCCCGGCCTCTTTTCCAGTCCGTATTCGATGAAGTGATCGAACTCCCACATGTAAAGGCGAAAGTCGAAGCACTGCTGGAAGGCAATGCACGAGGCGTCCTTATTTTGCCGCGTGCCTTCGACCTGGATGAGGAGCAGTTGATCGAGCGCTTTTTCATACCACGACAAAATCTCCGAGTCCGGAAGCCCCTGGACAACATCCCAGAGCGGGCGGTCGCCCAAATCTTCCAACAGGAGGATGCCCTCATCGCCCCACGCGCCGTAAAGTTCAGGGACCCGAACGCTTATCTGCCGCAGAAAGCGCTGCACGTTGAGAAACGGCAGTTCCTTCGGCGGCTCGCGGAATATGGCCAACTCCTCTGAGGAAAGCGGCAGCGAGCTGCCGGCGAGCTGCATGACGATCAGCGAGGCTGGGGATGCCGCGCTCTCGAGCCGGGCTCGGTAATAACGGCGGCTCGACGCGTCGCCGGCGAGCGGAATGAGGGAAACGAGCCGCGCTCTGTCGCCGAAAGCGGCCTGGATTTTTTCCGCTACGATTTTTTCCAGCGGTTCGCTCATGTTCTGTCCTCGGCGCCTTGTCTGAATGAAGCGTATCCGTTATATTACTTTTCTGCCGTGAATTTTACGAGTCCTCGCATTATCTTTTATATCGTCCTGTTTTTTTATGTGGCGGTGCAGCTTTATCTGTTCCGTCGCCTCGAACGCGGTCTGAACACAAGAATCCGTGATCCGCGCCGGGCAAAGAATTATCGTCGGGCGGCGATTGTTTTCTTCATCTTGATGTTTTCTCCTTTCCTGTGGATTGCGGTTTTTGGCCTCCTGCCCCACGAGCCTTATCCTTGGCCGATACGGCAGGACCTACTGCTACTTTCGATCTGGACGGTCGGCTCGACGGGGTGCGCGGCGGTGCTCCTGGGTTGCGACCTCGTCAAGCGTTCCGCCCGCAGGTTGGCCCGCCGGCCCGCGGGTTTCGACCTGGAGCGGAGGCGATTTCTAAAATTCGGCGCGAGCGCCGTCGCCGCGGCGCCCTTCGCGCTCTCCGGCTATGGGACGCTGCTCGGCCGTCGCCGCTTCGAAATCGAGCACTTCGAGCTTCCAGTGAACGGACTGTCGAGCGCGATGTCTCAGTTTACCGTCGTTCAACTGACCGATATGCATGTCGGTCCTTTCATGCTGCCGGAAGAGCTGGCGGCGTACGTGGACGCGATCAATCGTCTCAAGCCGGATCTCATCGCGCTCACCGGAGATTTCGTTGCCAGCAGCCCGAGTGAAGCGGCCCCCTGCGTTGAAACTTTGGCAGCGCTCCGGGCCCGCTACGGAGTCTACGGCTGCTTGGGAAACCATGACTATTATGCGCGAATCGAGGACGACCTCACACGGCTCTTTGCCGACAAAGGGATGCGCATGCTGCGCAACGACGGGGTCTCGCTTCCGATCAACGACACCAAACTCAACATTCTCGGCATCGATGATCTGCGCTTGGGTATTCCGGACCTGCCTCGCGCCCTCGACCGAGTGGCTAAAAATCATGGAGAGGTTCGTTTACTGCTTTCGCACCGGCCTGAGATCTTTCCGGCGGCCGCTCGGAACGGAATCGAGGTGGTTCTCGCAGGCCACTATCATGGTGGACAGGTGAAGCTGGGTCCCGAGTCGGCGAATCTTTCGATTGCCCGCTTCATCACTCCCTATGCCGAAGGGCTGTTCCATCTTTCCCGCCGGCGACAGGACGACCCCGCGCGCGCCAAGGATTCCACGTTGTTCGTCGGCCGCGGCATCGGCATCACCGGTCTCCCGATCCGCATCAACTGCCCGCCGCAGATCGCGCACCTGACATTGAAGAAAGTATGAAGGATGAGTGATGAAAGCTGAAATCGGATGAGAGAATCATCCCTCATCCATCCGCCTTCATCCTTTTAGATAGGCCGGCGCCGCCGGTCCTAAACCGATCAGGTGCCGCCGAAGCCGATCGTGACCTTGCCGGCTTCGACGATGACGGGGATGTCGCGCTGGTTGTCGGAGAAGGCGAGCATCCGCTTGAGCCCTTCCGCGTCCTTCAATACGTTGATGTAATCGAAAGGGACGTTGCGCTTCGCGTAGGCCTCACGGGCGTTGCGCGTATAGTGTCAGAGATCCTGCCCGAAGATCAGAACTTTTTCCATGATGACAAACAGAATATAGAATCCAGAAGCCAGAATCCAGAAGGGGCGGCGGGGATTCTGAATTCTGGCTCCTGAATTCTGGATTCTGATGGTAAATTGCAAGGCTGTAACCCATGTGCTAGCTTCACCGAAAGGTTAGGCCATGGCGTTTAAAGTCGCTCTTGCACAGATCAATCCGCGACTGGGAGATCTCGGCGCCAATCTTGCGCTGTACGAGGAGAAGATTCGCCGCGGAGCGCGGGAAGGCGCGGACCTCGTGCTGTTTCCGGAGCTGAGTCTCACGGGCTATTTTCTCCGCGACATGGTGCCCGACGTCGCGCTTAAGCTCTCGGCGCCGGAGATCCAGCGCCTCAAAAAGCTCAGCCGCGAGGTCGCTTTCGTCGCCGGGTTGGTCGAAGAGGGTCCCGACTATCGCTTTTACAATGCGGCGGTCTTCTTCGACCGCGGCGAGGCGCGTTACGTCCACCGCAAAGTCTACTTGCCGACCTACGGCATGTTCGACGAGCAGCGCTATTTTGCCCGCGGCGATCGCGTGCGCGCATTCGACACCCGCTTCGGCCGCGTGGCGATCCTCATCTGCGAAGACCTCTGGCATCCGTCGACGATTTACCTCGCCGCTCTGGACGGCGCGCAGGCGATCCTCTGCCCCTCGACGAGCCCGCTGCGCGGCTTGACCGAAGGACAACCGCAGGACGACAACGCGCGCTACTGGGAGACGATCAACCGCACCTACGCGGAGATGTTCGGCGTATTCATGCTCTACGGCAACCGCGTCGGCTTCGAGGACGGCGTGGGCTTCTGGGGCGGGTCGGAAGTCGTCGATCCTTTCGGCAAGAGAATCGCCAAAGCGAACTATTACGAGGAGGATTTCGTCGTCGCCGAGGTCGCGCTCGAGTCCGTGCGGCGCAAGCGGACGGCGGCGCCGCTCCTCCGCGACGAGGACATCGACCTCACGATCAACGAGCTGCTGCGCATCCGCGAGCGGCCGGCGGATAAAAGAGCGGTTCAAGGATTTAAAGCCTTCGGCTCTGAGGCTCAGGCTCGAAGAGGTTTAAGGGTTGCAGGGAAAGGCAAAGGTAAAAAGGTTCCGCCAAAAAAATGGGCGGCTGAAAAGGGCAAAAGAAAAAGATAACGATGCAAATCCCGGTTAACGTCGAGCTGCTGCGCAAGATCCTCGTCTCCTTTATTCGCAACGAAGTGGAGAAGGTCGGAGTGCGCCGCGTGGTGTTGGGTCTTTCGGGCGGCGTGGATTCGAGTCTCAGCGCCGTGCTCGCGGCGGAGGCGCTCGGACCGGACAATGTTCTCGGCATCATGATGCCCTACAAAAGCTCGAGCGCGGAGAGCCTCGAGCACGCGGAGCTGGTCGTCCGGAAAAGCGTCATCCAGTCGATGACGGTGGATATCTCGCCGCAGATCGACGCCTATTTCGCGCGCTTTCCCGAGGCCGACCCGAAGCGCCGGGGAAACAAGATGGCGCGCGAGCGGATGACGATTCTCTACGATCATTCCGCGCGTTGGGAAGCTCTCGTCCTAGGGACGAGCAACAAGACCGAGCTGCTGCTCGGCTATGGGACGCTTTACGGCGACATGGCCTCGGCGGTGAACCCTTTGGGCGACCTCTACAAGACCCAGGTTTGGGCGCTGGCGGAGGCGGTCGGCGTGCCCGAGGCGATCGTGAAGAAAAAACCTTCGGCGGATCTCTGGGAAGGGCAGACCGACGAAGCGGAGCTGGGCTTCAGCTACCTCGACGTGGACCGGCTGCTCTATCTCATGGTGGACGAGCGCTACTCGAAGCCGGAGCTTGTGGCCGCCGGTTTTTCAGAGCAATTCATCGACGAAGTCACGCGCCGCGTGATGAACTCGCATTTCAAGCGGCGTCTGCCAATCATCGCCAAAGTCTCGCAGCGCACTATCGATCGTGATTTCCGCTACGCGCGGGACTGGGGCAAATAAAGGAGAGGGACGGCGCGGGAGCGCCTTTCCGGTCTGATGCAATACATTCCCCTTACGCTCGCCTAACTACTGACGGTAGCTTTTAACTACGCCCGCATCTCCTCGTCCGATGCATCAGCCCTACAAGGCACCCCCGCGCCGTCAGGGAGAAGAGGTTTGAAGTTGTTATGCTAGGAACGCTGTACATAGTGGCGACCCCTATCGGCAATCTGGAAGACATCACGCTCCGGGCGCTCAAGGTTCTGAAAGAGGTGGATCTCATCGCCGCCGAGGATACGCGCCATACCCGAAAACTGCTCGCGCATTACGGCATCGCGACGCGGCTCGACAGCTACTACGATGAAGTCGAAGCCGAAAAGGCCGCTCTCCTCGTAAAGCAGCTCAAGATCGGAAAGAACATCGCGCTGGTCTCCGACGCCGGCACGCCCACGCTAGCCGATCCGGGCTTCCGCCTCGTGCGCGAGGCCATTTTAGCCGGAGTCTCGGTCGTTCCCGTGCCGGGACCGTCGGCGCTCCTCGCGGTGCTGAGCGCCAGCGGGCTGCCTACGGACCGTTTCGTCTTCGAAGGATTTCTTCCCGCCAAAAAACGTGAACGAAGAAATCGCTTGCAAAGTCTCCGGCGGGAGGAGAGGACGCTCGTTTTCTACGAAGCGCCGCACCGGCTCAGAGAAACGCTCGCGGACATGCTCGAGCTGTTCGGAGACCGGGAGATGGCGTTCGGCCGAGAGGTGACGAAAATTCACGAAGAGTTTGTCCGCGGCCGGATCTCCCAGGCGATAGCCGCGGTCGAACGCAAGCAGCCGCGCGGCGAACTCACGCTTGTGGTCGCCGGCTCCGCGGGAGAAAGGATCCCGCAGGAAGATTTGATCAAGGCAGAGATCGAAGAGCTTTTGCAAAAGGGGTTGCGGGTCAAAGAGATCGCGGAAATTTTGGGCGAAAAGTTTTCTTATCCAAAAAAAGATATTTACCGGATGGTTCTGGAAAAAGAGAAGTAAAGCACCATTACCCGAAAGCCTGTCGGGGGCCGAGCTTTCGGACCGCGGCCGATAGGGTAGTACCGTGAGTCGTACCTGTCTCATCGGACGTCCGCGGTCCTCAACCTCGTCCTCCTCCGGCTTTCATCTGTGAGGAACTTCGCTTTACCGGCGCGACAGTACATTTTACCGCGTGATCCGGAACCCCGAAAACTCGCCGCCGAATTCCTGCCGCTCGACCTGAACGTTCGCGACTTCGGCCCCGCGCGGGCCATGGCGGCACCAGGCGATGAGGTCATCGATATCTTTTCTTTTTCCCTCGGCGACGAGTTCGACGGAACCGTCGTGACAGTTCCGCACCCAACCCCTGACTCCCAGCCGATGCGCCTCGGCTTGCGCGGAGGCGCGAAAGAAGACTCCCTGGACTCTTCCTTCCACGCGTATACGAGCGCGAATATTGTCCTCGATTTTTGCTTCCATGTCCGCCAAACATTTACCACTTAGCGCAGGCCATCGAGCGGTTCAAGAGTTTTGATCGGGGGCCAAAACGGATCGGGTTTTGTCTATCGGCGAGTGCCTGTTTTGCCATTGACAAGCCCCTCGTTCGCGGCTAAGCTTGCGCCGTTTTGTACGGGTCCGTTTACCGAAGAGCCTGCGAGAGCCCCTGTCTTCGGAACTTTCGCGTCTTGGCCTTCCGTGTAAGTCGATCCCGGTACTGTTGTCCCTTTCGTTGAGTGAAGGAGGGCTAAGATGGGTGCGAAGTTATATGTGGGAAATCTTTCCTATTCGGTCGTCGAGGCGAAGCTTCAGGAGCTCTTCGCTCAGCACGGCAACGTGGTGAGCGCCAGGATCATCACCGACAAGTTCAGCGGCCGGTCCAAGGGCTTTGGCTTTGTCGAGATGGGCTCGGACGAAGAGGCGGCGCGCGCCACCGAGGCCCTGAACGGCACCGACTTCGAAGGCAGAAAGATCGTAGTGAGCGAGGCCCGGCCGCAAGAGCCCCGCGCTCCCGGCGGGGGCGGCGGGAGGCCGCCACGCCAGAATCGCTGGTAAATCAGGCCGCTGAAAAAGGCTCATCCTAGACCGCCAATGGCGGCCGTTATCAATGAATCGCGCCCGACGCGCGCGATCTGATCGCCCTTCGAAGAACTCGCTCGACGCACTAAAAGAGTACGCCTGCGCTCAGCCTGTCCTGAACGAAGTCGAAGGATCGATTTCTCGCGCGCCTTGCGACGTCATAACTTGGACCTTTTTGACCGGCCTGACCGACTATCAAATAACTCAACATCCAAGCAGTTCCAAAAATTCTTTCTCGTCGAGGAGCTTGATATCGAGCTTCTTCGCCTTGGCGAGCTTCGATCCCGGATCGGCGCCGGCGACGACGTAATGAACATTGCGGCTGACCGCTGAGGCCACGCGTCCTCCCAAAGCCTCGACCCGCTTCTGCGCCTCGCTCCGGGACATGCTCTCCAGCGAACCCGTCAGGACGAACGTGGATCCCGCGAGCTTTCCCTCTCGCTTCGGTTGCTGCTTGAAGCGGATTCCCGCCGCGAGGAGCTTCTCGATCACCTTGCGATTTTCCTCTTGAGCAAAGAAGCGCGCGATGCTTTTGGCCACCTCCGGCCCGATCTCCCGCACTTCCATGAGCTCGTCTTCCGACGCCGCCATGACCGCTTCGAGGCCGCCGAACTGCTCGGCGAGAAGCTTGGCCGTCGCTTCGCCGACGTGGCGAATCCCGAGCGCGGTCAAGAAGCGCGGCAACGTCGAATCCTTGCTCCGCTCCAGCGCGCTGCGGAGATTCTCGGCCGATTTCTTCGCCATGCGCTCCAGACCGGCCAGCTCCTCGGTCGTGAGGCCGTAGAGGTCGGCGAGGGTTTTCACCATGCCGCGCTCGACCAATTGGTCGATCAGCTTCTCGCCCAGACCCTCGATATCCATCGCACCGCGCGAGCCGAAGAACTTGAGGCTCTCTTTCAGTTGCGCCGGGCAGGAGATGCCGACGCAACGGTAGGCGGCTTCGCCTTCCTCGCGGTAGACCGACGAGCCGCAGACCGGACAATGCTCGGGCATCTTGAACTTTCGCTCGTCGCCGCTTCTCTTATCCTTGACGACTTCGACGACGTAAGGGATCACGTCGCCGGCGCGCTCGACGACGACCGTGTCGCCGATCAGAATGTCTTTGCGCTCGATCTCGTCCATGTTGTGGAGCGACGCGCTCTTGACGGTCACGCCGCCGATGCCGATCGGTTCGAGGCTGGCCACGGGCGTGAGCGTGCCGGTGCGCCCGACGTTCGCCTGAATGTCGAGGATGCGCGTGGTTCCCTGGCGCGGTTTGAATTTATAGGCGACGGCCCAGCGCGGCGAGCGGGCGATTTCTCCCAGGCGCCGCTGCAGTTCCAGGCTGTTGACTTTGACGACGATGCCGTCGATCTCGTAGGGAAGCTCCTCGCGCTCCCGTTCGGTCTTTTCATGCAGGGCGAAGATTTCCTCGACGCCGTGGCAGATACTCAGGATCGGCACCGGCTTGAGGCCCCATTCTTTGAGCGAATGGAGAAACTCGGCGTCGGTTGTAAAGCTTGCGCCGGTAATTTCTCCCGCGCCATGGCAAAAAATATCGAGCGGCCGCTTGGCCGTGATCGCGGGGTCGAGCTGCTTGAGCGAGCCGGCGGCGGCGTTGCGCGGGTTGGCGAAGGCCGGCTCTCCCGCCTCCTCCCGCTCGCGGTTGATCTTTTGAAAGGCCGCGCGCGAGAGAAAAACTTCGCCGCGGACTTCCAGCCGTTCCGGCACGCCGCGCTTCGACGCGTGGAGAGCAAGCGGCACGGAACGGATCGTCTTCAAATTCTGCGTGATGTCCTCTCCGTTGACGCCGTCCCCGCGGGTGGCGCCGACGGTGAAGCGCCCGTGGTCGTAAACCAGCTCGACCGCGAGCCCGTCGATCTTGGGCTCGATCATGTATTCGATCGGCTCGGCGGTCTTGAGGAAGCGCTTGATCCGGTCGTCGAATTCCTCCATCTCCTCGCGATCGTTGGCATTGCCGAGCGAAAGCATCGGCAGCGTATGGCGCACCGTGGCGAATTTCGCGAGCGGCGCCGCGCCGACTCTCTGCGTCGGCGAATCGGGAGAGGCGAACTCGGTATGCTCCGCCTCCAGCTCCTGCAATCTCCGGAACAGCCGGTCGTACTCGGCGTCGCTGACCAGAGGATCGTCGTGGACGTAGTAGCGATAGTTATGCTTCTCGATCTCCTCGCGGAGGTGGAGAATCTGCTTCCGGATGGAATCTTTGGTCGACATGCTGTCAGTAACCTTCGAGAACAAAAAATTAGCATAAACGAGAGCGAGCGAGAAGCGTGGGGCAGCTCAGATTGATTGCTACGGGCCAGTATGTTAACTCTTTTTCAATGCGAATCTCTGTCCTTGGGGCTTTTTCTCTGGCCTTTTTGGCCGGCTGTTCCCAATTGGCCACCCGAGTCCAAGAGCCGACCAAAGATATCGTTTTGGAGTTCGAGGCTCCCTTTCGCCGCGAACAAAAAGTCGAGATTCCGGCCGAGGCCAAGGCGATGGCCCATTTCGCCAAGGGTCAGATCCTTTTGAATGAGGGCGAATTCAATGGGGCGCTGGAGGAGTTCGAGGCCGCGGCGGCGGCCGATCCCAACACCGCTTTCCTGCGCTTCCGCCTGGCCACGCTTTACCTGCGCAAGGGCGATCTGAAATCGGCCTTGCGGGAGGCGGAAGAGGCTTCACGCCTGGCGCCTGAATGGGTGGATGGGCACCTTCTGCTGGGGGGTCTCTACTCTTCGCTCGGCGAAGACGGCAGAGGGCTCAAGGAATATGAAGAGGCGCTCAGCCGCGATCCACAGAACGAAGAGGCGCTGCTCTACCTCGGAGCGCTGCAGCTCAAGCTCAACGACTACGATAAGGCGACGCAGAATCTCGACAAGCTTCTCGCCGCCAATCCCAACTCGGCGCTGGCCCACTATTATTTGGGACGGGTCAAGGCCAAGATGCAGCTCTACCTCGCGGCGGAAGAGAGCTACCGCAAGGCACTGGAGCTCAATCCAAAATCCTCGGCCGTGCTGATGGACCTGGCTCTGGTCTACGAGCTTCAGGGCAAGGCCGAGGACGCGACCCAGACCTATCAGAAAGTTCTTCAGGTCGATCCCAAAAACGTCTGGGCGACGAAGCGGCTCGGCGACCTCTATATCGGACAGAACAAGCTCGACGATGCCCTCGCCCAGTTTCAGGCCCTCGAAGGCATCGAGGCCGATCCGCGCGAGGCGCGGACGAAAATCGGCCTCATCTCCTTCGAGCGCGGCGATTTTGCCCGCGCCGTCACGGAATTCAACCTCGTGCTTGCTTCCGATCCCGAGAACGATCGCGTGCGCTATTATCTCGGCTCCACGTATTCGGAGATGAAGGCCTACGACCGGGCGCTGGAAGAATTCCAGCGCATCCCGGAAAAGAGCGACTACTTCGCCGACGCTCGCATTCAGCTCGCCTATCTCTACGATCAGAAGAGCGAGCTGCCCAAGGCGATCGAGGCGGTCCAGCAGGCGCTGCCGAAAAAGCAGGAGCAGAAGGAAATTTTAAGCCTGCTGGCGTCGCTCTACCGCAAAGCCAAGGACTACCCCAAGGCGATCGAAACGCTGGAGAAAGTCATCAAGCTCGATCCCAAGAGCGATCAGGCCCATTTCCAGCTCGGTACGGTCTACGACGACAGCAAGAACAAAGAGAAGACGATCGAGCATATGAAAATCGCCATCGACTTGAACCCGCAAAACGCCGCCGCGCTGAACTATCTCGGCTACACGTGGGCCGAGAGGGGCACGTTACTCGACGAGGCCGAGAGCCTGATCCTGAGGGCGCTCAAGGTCGAGCCCAACGAAGGCGCGTACGTCGATAGCCTGGGGTGGGTATACTATCAGAAGGGGGATTATCAGCAGGCGGTCGAACAACTGGAGCGGGCGGCGGAGTTGATCGTCGACGATCCCGTGGTGATCGAGCATCTCGGCGACGCCTACGTTAAAGTCGGCAAGGCGGACAAGGCGCTGACGCGTTATCGCGACGTCGTCAAGAGGTCGAAAGAGGAAGAGCAGCTCCAAAGAGTGCGGGAAAAGATCAAACTCCTGGAGCGTAAAATTTGATCTTCGAGTGCCGTAAGGCTATTGATGCCTTGCCGCCCTTCTTCAGATATCTAGTCCTTACCTCAATTCTGGCGCCATTGTGGAGCTGTGCTACCCTGGCGCCGCGACCTCCCGAGGTTTTTCCCGAAGAGCGGCGCCCGGCGCAAGAGTTGGTTCAAGGTCTTGTTCAAAGAAACGCCGGGCTTAAATCTCTCCGTGCCCTGGCCGATGTTTACTATTCCGGCAGCGACGGCAAGGGAAGTTTTCAAGAAGTGGTGTTGGTTCATCGTCCCGACCGGCTGCGCCTGGAGACGCTCTCTCCGATGGGAGCGGTGCTGATCCTTACGGCATCGGGTGATGAGATCACCGGCTTTCACACGCGCGAAGGGGTCTTCTATCGCGGCAAAAGCTCCATCGAGAACCTTTACCGATTCACGCAGATTCCTCTGGCTGTCGCCGAAGTGACTGCGGTGCTGATGGGAATACCGCCGGTCGCCGGCGAGGGCGAGTGGAAAAGGGAGGGACCTGCGATCATGCGCGAACTCGGCGGCGGCTGGAAAGAGACGGTCACCTTCCACCCGTCGCAGTTGTTGCCGATCCGATGGCAGCGCCTGGACCGCTCAGGCAAGGTCGAGATGAGCGCGCGCTTCAGCGATTTTATCAATACGCCCGCCGGACAGTTCCCGCTGAAAATCGTCCTCGAAGCGCCGATCCAGCAAAGGCGCCTGGCGATCGTCTATAAAGAGCCGGAGCTCAACGTGGATCTCGCTTCCGCGCTGTTCATGCAACAGAAGCCCGAAAACGCGCGCGAGGTATCGCTCGATTCCCTGGGAGGATGATCGTGCGGCTTCCGGCCATTCTCGCGGCGATTCTGTCATTGACGCTGTTCACGATCAGCGGCGATGGATACGGCCAGCCGGGCGAAAAACCGGCCACGGGCGACTGGCTGCTCCTGCATAGCCTGAGCGATCCGGAGCAGCTCAACCCGCTTACCAGCAGCGACGCGTCGGCGAGCGAGATTCTCGGATTTATCGTCGAAACGCTTACGGTTCTCGATCCGCGCAGTCTGGAACACAAACCCCTGATCGCCGAGTCCCGGCCGGAGATCTCGAAAGATAAGCGCGCCTACACTTTCAAGATCCGCCGCGACGTTCGTTTCCAGGACGGCCGGCCGCTTACGGGGGAAGACGTCCTCTTCAGCATCAAGGCGATCAAATGCCCGTTGGTCGATGCGCCGTTTCTGCGCGTCTACTACGACTCCATTGTGGACGCCGAGCTTCTCGATCCTTACACGATCCGCTTCACGACCAAGGAGCCGTACTTTTTAAACGAGAGCGTCCTCGGCGAGATCTCCGTCCTGCCGCGGCACCACTACGACCCGGAAAACTTATTGAAAAACGTCGGCGTGCGCGATCTGCTCCACGAGCCCGGGAAACTCCCGGACAACGTGAAGCGCTTTGCCGAAAATTTCAACGAGAACTACCACCGCAAGCCGCTGGGAACCGGACCGTATAAATTCAACGGCTGGAAAACCGGGCAGGAAATACAACTCGTCCGCGATCCGAACTACTGGGGCACCGGCAAGGCGGGCATCGACCAGCCGCATCTCGACCGGCTGAGATTTCGCGTCGTCAACAATCCGGACGCGGCGTTGATCCAACTCAAGAGCGGCGATCTCGACTCGATGGACTTGACGCCGATTCAGGCGGTCCGAGGCACCGGCAGCGACAGGTTCAAGCGGCAATTTGAAAAATACGAGTACTACGGACCCAGCTACACCTATATCGGCTGGAACAACGACCACCCGATTTTCCGCGACAAGCGCGTGCGCCAGGCGATGA
This sequence comes from Candidatus Binatia bacterium, assembly GCA_036504975.1. Classification (NCBI taxonomy): domain Bacteria; phylum Candidatus Binatota; class Binatia (SeqCode); species Binatia bacterium. The sequence goes on from DASXUF010000111.1 coordinate 29,542, forward strand.
CCTATTTCACCAACCGCGAGCAGATGGTCAAGACGATACTTTTCGGCCTGGGCCGAGTCGTCGACGGCCCGATCTACTTTTCCCGGCCCGAGTACGACAAGGAGCTTTACAGCCATCCGTACGATCCGAAAAAGGCCCTGGCGATTCTGGGAGAGGCCGGTTGGAAAGACACCGATGGCGACGGCGTGCTGGACAAGACGATCGACGGCAAAAAAGTTCCATTGCGCTTCGAGATCAAAGTGAATTCCGGCAACGACGTGCGCAAGAGCGTCGCTCTCGTGCTCCAGAACGAGCTCAACAAGCGCGGCGTCGCGGCCTCGGTTCGCGAGGTGGACTGGACGATCTTTTTGGACGACGTCAAGAACCACAAGTTCGACGCCGTCATCCTGGGCTGGTCGATGTCCGTCAGCGAGGGGGACAATTATCAACTCTGGCACTCGTCGCAGGCGGCCAATAAGGGATCGAATCACGTCAGCTACAAAAACGCCCGCGTGGACAAGATCCTCGAAGACTATCGCCGCGAGTTCGATCCCAAAAAACGCGCCGAGATGAGCAAAGAGTTGCAGCGCATTATCAATGAGGAGCAACCCTACACCTTTTTGTTCTCGCGCAAGGCGGTCACCGCCGTCGAGCGGCGCTTTCGCGGCGTCGAGGTCCTGGCCGTGGGTCTTCGGCCGCTGGAGTGGTGGGTGCCGCTCTCACAGCAAAAATACGGCGCCAAACGGACCGCCAATTGAGATGGCCGCCTACCTTTTGCAGCGTCTAATCCTTTTTATTCCGACTTTTATCGGAATCACGTTGATCTGCTTTCTGGTCGTGCGGCTGGCGCCCGGCGACCCGGCCGAGCTGATGGCGGCGGGGGGGCTCAAGGGGGCGAGCGGCGCGGGCATCTCGCTCCAGAAACGAAGCGTCGTCGATCAAGCGCTGGCCGAGTGGCGCGCGCTTTACGGGCTGGACAAGCCGCTTCACGTTCAATATCTCGTCTGGCTCAAAAACCTCTCCCAGGTCGATTTCGGCAACTCCTTTAAGGACCGGCGGCCGGTTTGGGAGAAAATTCGCGAACGGCTCCCCGTCACGATCAAGCTCAACTTTTTTTCCATCCTGCTCGTCTACTTCGTCGCCATACCTCTGGGCATCTACTCCGCGACGCATGCCAATTCCTTCGGCGATCGAATCACTACGTTCGCTGCATTCGTCCTGTTTTCGGTCCCGCTGATCTGGGCGGCGACCATGGCGATCGTCTTCATCTGCGGCGGCGACTTTCTCTATCTGTTTCCGCCGGGCGGGCTCACGTCGATCGATTACGGCCCGGAGTGGCCGTTGTGGGAGAGGATCAAGGATCAAACGTGGCATCTCTTTCTGCCGGTCGTGCTGCTCTCTTACGCGGGCTTTGCCGGACTCTCGCGCTACATGCGCTCGAGCATGCTCGAGGTGTTGCGGCAGGATTTCGTCCAGGTCGCGCGGGCGAAGGGACTTTCCGAGCGAGTGGTGATTTTGAAGCACGCGCTGCGCAACTCGCTGATCCCGCAGGTGACCATTCTGGCCGAGATTTTGCCGGGACTCATCGGCGGGAGCGTCATCATCGAAACGGTTTTCTCCATCCCCGGTCTGGGCCAGCTCGGCTATGAGGCCGTTCTGGCGCGCGATTACCCGATCGTGCTGGCGCTCCTTACGGTAAGCGCGCTTTTGACGTTGATCGGCATTCTCCTGTCGGACATTCTTCTGGCGGTTGTCGATCCTCGGATCGCTTTCGGCCGGAGGGGGCAATAATTTTATGGCGCGGCCGGATGCCGGCTCGGCGCCCGCCGCGACCGGGGCCGCGGCGGGCCTAAGCCTCGCAACCGGCGCGAGCGAAAGGGCCGGAGGACGGTGGGCCGGCGTTTGGCGTGAATTGAAACGTAATCGCCTCGCGATCGCCGGACTGTATATTGTGCTGTTGCTTTTTGCCGTCGCCGCTGGCGCGGATTTCCTCGCCAATAACAAGCCCTATTATATGGTCTACCAGGGGCGAACTTATTTCCCAGTCTTTCGCAGCGGCCTGGTTCGCTTCGGCCTGGCACAATGGCAGCCCGAGCTTCTCAACGTGGACTTCAAGACGATTGCCGCCGCGCGCATCGTTTTTCCGCCGGTGCCCTATCTGGCGAGCGACATCGATCTCACCGCGCCTTTCGAAGAGCCTTCGGCGCGGCACTGGCTCGGCACGGACAAGCTCGGGCGCGACGTGATGGCCGGGCTGGTCCACGGCTCGCGGATTTCCCTTTCGATCGGCTTCGTGGCGGTCGGCATCGCACTCATGGTCGGTGTCGTTCTCGGCGCGCTCGCCGGCTACTTCGGCTCCTGGATCGATCTCATCGTCTCGCGCATCTTCGAAATCATGCTGACGCTGCCGACTCTTTTTCTCCTCATCGCAATTGCGGCGATGTTTCCGCCGAGCATTTTCCTCACCATGGCGATCATCGGCCTCACCGGCTGGGTTGGCATCGCCCGTTTCACCCGCGGCGAATTTTTGAAGATCCGCAATCTTGACTATGTGACCGCGGCGCTGGCGCTCGGCGTAACGGCGAGAAAGATCATGTTCCGCCATATCCTACCCAACGCGCTCGCGCCGGTGTTGGTCTCGGTGGTGCTCGGCATCGCCGGCGCGATCTTGATCGAGTCGAGCTTGAGCTTTCTCGGCATCGGTGTGCCGGCCGACACTGTGACGTGGGGCTCGATCCTGAACGAAGCGCGGAGCAACACTTTCGCCTGGTGGCTCGCGCTCTTTCCCGGCGCGGCTATTTTTATTACAGTGCTCTCTTACTATCTCGTCGGCGAGGGGTTGCGCGACGCTCTCGATCCAAGGCTCAGAGGCTCCAAATAACAAAGGGAGGCGCTATGAAGCCGTTTCTCGTCGCACTCGTTGTCGCTGCGCTCGCCGCGCCAGCCGCGGCGCAGATCACCAAGCCGGTTTACATCTCGCTTCCCAGCGCCGGCAACGTCCAGCATCTGCCGCTCACCGCGGCGAGGTATAAAGGCTACTACGAAGAGATGGGCCTCCCGAACGCGCAGGTGGTGTACCTCCGCGGCAACGCGATCAACGTGCAGGCGATCGTCGGCGGCAGCGTCCATTTCGCTTCCGCCTTCGGGCCGTCGATGCACGTGATGTTTCGCGGCGAGCAGCTCCGCGTCCTCGTCCAGATTTTCAACCAGATCCCCATGAGCCTGATCACCCGCCCGGAGGTGAAAAAGCTCGAGGAGCTGAAGGGCGCGAAGATCGCCGTGACTTTCGGCGGCTCGACCTACAGCGTGTTGTTGGCGATGCTCAGCCATTTCGGCCTGCCGCAGAATTTCGGCGAGTACCTGAACCTGCCGGGCGATCAGGCCAAGGCCGCCGCGCTCATACAGGGAAAAGTCGCCGCGGCGCTGATGGCGCCGCCCGCGGACGGGCCGGTGCTGAAAGCGGGCTTCAAGCGTCTCGTCTATCTCGGCGACGTTTTCAAAGGCGTGCCGTTCAGCGCGATGCTCACGACCGCCAAGCTGATTCAAGAAGAGCCGGATCTCGTCGAGCGGACGGTCAAGGCGGTGGTGAAGGCGATGGTCTTCATCCGCCAGAATCGAGAAGGCGGCATCGAGCTGGTGATGAAGCACGGGCAGGTGGATAAAGACACCGCTACGTCGCTTTACGACCTCGTGCGCGACGCCTACGTTCCTTCGCTCAGCGCCGACGGCATCATGAAGCGCGCCGAGCTGGAGATCGCGACGCTGAAAGAAAGGCCGAACTTCGACCCGAAGCAGTTCATGGACGACCGCTTCTTGAAAAAGGCGATGGCGTCGCTGGGAGTCAAAGAACAGTAACCAATTTTCGATTTTAGATTGCCGATTTTAGATTGAAGGAAAGACGACCGTGAGGCTCTTGCGTTTAGTTCGATAATCGAAATCCAAAATCGAAAATCTAGAATTGGGTGGGCGGAGACCATGACAGGACAAGAGCGAACTCTCGAAGAAGTAAAGACGGAGGTTTTGCGGCGCGCTGGAAAGGTGAACCCGTTCGAGCGGACGAAGAAAGAAGATGTCGAAGAGGTGCTTGATCGCTTGAATAGCCTCGACCCGGATTTGTGGGGAAAGGAGTGGGGCAGGATCGGCGCGCGCTACGAGGCGCGCGCAGCGGAGCAAGAAAAGAAAGGGCAGAGCAAAGACGCCGGCGATTTGTATTATCTCGCCTACGAATATTACCGCATCGGGCGCTATCCGGTGCCGAGCGGCCCGGAGAAAATGAATTGCTACCGCGGCGCGCTGCGAAATTTTCACAAAGCGGGCAGATATCTCGATCCTCCGATTGAAAGAATCGAAATTCCGTTCGAAGGAAAAAAAGTCGTCGGCTATCTGCAAATTCCCCGCGGACTGAATCGCCCGCCGGTGGTGATGCACTGGGGTGGGGTGGACGGCTGGAAGGAAGATTCGCGCGGGCAGAGCGAAGCGCTCCATCGTCTCGGACTTGCGACGTTCGTCATCGACATGCCGGGCGCCGGAGAAAATCCCCTGCTCGGCCAGGAGCCGCGCGCGGAGCGGACCTTTTCCGCCGCGATGGATTATCTCGAAAGCCGCGCCGACATCGACGGTCGGCGCATCGCGGTCATGGGGCGGAGCTTCGGCGGCTACTGGGCGGCGAAGCTCGCCTACGTCGAGGCGAAGCGGCTCAAGGGCGCCGTCAACTGGGGCGCCGGGGTGCACTTGACGTTTCAACCGGAATGGCTTCGTCCCGCGCTCACCGAGCGCGCCTCACAGTACCTCATGGGTCCGGCGAGCCTGCTCGATTCGCGCTCGTATATTTTTCGCGCGAAAACGCTCGAAGAGGTGCTGGAGATCGCGCCGCGCCTTTCGCTGAAGACGCAAGGACTCCTCGATCAACCCAGCGCGCCGTTGCTCTTCGTCAACGGCAAGCATGACGACCAGCATCCGGTGGAAGATATTTATCTCGCGATGGAGCACGGCGATCCCAAAGAGGCGCGCATCTTCGCCGACGGCGGCCACATGGGACGCGTTCCGGGCCAGCGAAACGACGAGGCGCTGGCGGTCGCGACGCAGTGGCTTCAGCGGAGGCTAGCGGAAAACTGAATTAGTCTGGTTTATTCGTCGTCCTCGGGGCGAGCCCATCCGGTCGCCGGCGATAGTTCTCTTCCTTGAGGAGGCCGTTCAACACAAGAGCTGCAGGAAACAGCATGGTACCGCGCGGAGCGAAGGAGAAGCGTGCAACGAGTCGTGGAACCTGCACGGTCAGGCGCCGTCGTCCGTCAAGGCTCGCCCCTTCGGACGACGCGGTATCGCAGTTGCTCCCGGTGCCATCGGCGTAGAGAATAGAGGTATGCGCGCCGTCGTCCTCGAAGATTATCTCAACTATGCGGTCACCGCTCCGTGCATGCAGCCGCTAAGAGAGCGCTGCGAGGTGGTCGTCTATGACAAGCCCGCCGCTTCCGAAGACGAGAACGTCGAGCGCATGGCCGGCGCGGCAATCGTCATCCCGGTGCGCAATCGCGTCAGCTTCACCGAGTCGCTGCTGTCGCGCATACGGCACGTTAAGCTGACCTCGCAAACCGGCCCGTGGCTCTCGCACATCGACCTCAGGGCCGCCGCGAAACTCGGCATCGCGGTCGCGCGCTGTCCCGACGACGGCGACGACGTGGTGAAGACCGGCACCGCGGAGCAGACGTGGAATCTCATTCTGGCGCTCATGCGCGACACCGAGCTGAATCAAAAAACTATGCGCGCCGGCGGCTGGCAGGTGCGCGCGGGACACGGCTTGGCGGGAAAGACGCTCGGCATCCTCGGTCCGGGGAAAATCGGCGGCCGGGTCGCGCGCGTCGGGCTCGCGTTCGAGATGCGCGTGATCGGCTGGAGCCGGACCCTCGATAAAGAACGCGCCGCGGCGATCGGAATCGAAGCGGTATCGCTGGATGGACTGCTGGCCGAGTCCGACGTGATCTCGATCCACATCCCGCTCACGGACACGACGCGGGGATTTATCGGCGCGCGGGAATTCGGCCTGATGAAACCGATGGCGATCGTCGTCATCACCTCGCGCGGCGGCGTCATAGAAGAGAAAGCGCTCATCGAAGCGCTCCGCGCCGGGCGAATCGCCGGCGCCGGCTTCGACGTCTACTCCCAGGAGCCGCTGCCCAAAGACCATCCGCTGCGCGCGCTGCCGAACGTCGTGATGCAGCCGCACATCGGCGGCTATACCGAAGAGGGATATTACTGGAAGTTCGCTCCCGCGGTGGAGAACGCCATCGCCTTTCTCGACGGCCGGCCGCAGAATCTCGTCGGAGAAAAAGATATCGCGCGGCAACTCAGCCGCCAGGCGACGTATCTGACTTAAGGAAAAACCCCGGGCGGGCGGTTCCGCTAATAGAACGGCTCAGGGGTCACTAAATATCGCCGCTTGAGCGCGTAAACCGTTGCTCTTGGAATGGCCAAGCGTAGCCGCCAGAAATTGGCGGTCTTGCGGGATAGTTGGCGGCTCCGCTTTACCACGTTGGCAATGTGTTCTTTGCTGTAAGACTTCAGTACCCATTGAATCGCGCCCAGATCGCCATGCTCCAGCAGACGAGCGATGACATATTCAGACTGCTGATTGAGATCGATCTGGCGCGGGTAGACATCCCAAAAGAATCGGTAGAGTCGCGGCGGTAGACGACGGCGCTTATTCCCGTTCGGTCTAGTCGCCATATCAGAGCACGCTCAGCCTAAGCTTTCGGACTTCGGTTTCGATAAACTGTCTCACGTCGCGCCAGGAAAGGGGAAGGAGAAGTTTTGGCATCGGCTCCTTCTCGGCGTCGGTGAAATAAACCAGACTCCTGATGAGGTGGTAAGGGCTGTAGTTGGTCTTGCCGTACTTCTCCGGAAACCTTTTGAACAACAGAGGCAGCGTCAGTCCTTTGTGACAGGCCCAATAGAGATCGACAAAATCGCGCCGGCTGCCGCGCTGAGCGATGGCGGTGATTTTGGTTAGGGCAACGTCCAAAGGATGAGATACGGCGACACCCTTATAATTCAAAAGTCGCCGCAAGACCGGATAGGGATAGTAGAGAAAGCTCACGTTGACCTTGTTTAGCTCACAGTGAAGCGTTCCTTCGCTGTGAACCCTCAACCGAAACCGAAACGGTCCTTCGAGCCCGGTTTGCAGTGTAGCAGGGCTAAATCGCTCGCGCGAAAAGAAATCGAGGTCGTCGGATTTTCTATGTCCATAGCTTAGCGCTAGAGCCGTGCCTCCTGTCAGATAGAAATTTTCAGTCAGCGGGAGCTTGCCAAGGTTTGCCAAAACATTTCTGGTGGTATTGCGCAGCGGCTGCTCGAACATTTATGGAAAAGTATATCGTGGAACGGCCGGCGGTGCTACCGGCCGCGCCAACAATAGAAGCGCAAATAAAAAGGCCGCCTCAGCAACTGTCGCCGGACAGTCTCGATTGAGTTCAGCTCAGCTCATTCTTAAGCCAGCGGATGATCGTCGGCAGCGTCTCGGGCGTCTGGCCCATGTGACCGCCGGGGAAGATGCGCGCGGCTTTCGGCGCGCCGTATTCCAAAAGAATATAAAGATCGTCGATCGGCGTCTGCAGGTCCTCTTTGCCGTTGACGATGAGCATCGGGCAGGAGGGCTTGTCGAGCCAGCCTTGCGTCTTCAACGACAGTGAGGGAAAAATCTTCGCCAGCTCATCCACGGTCGCGACGCCGAAGGCGGCGCAGCGGGCGATGTCGTGGTCCATCAGATAGCTTTCCGCGTTGGTCGATTCGCGGAGCCAATCTTCCTGAAAGAAATAGTGCACGCCGCCGCCCCAGACGACGGCGGCGCGGAGCCGTTTCGCCTCGACGAACGCCATCTTCGCCGCCCAGTAGCCGCCGAAGCTTCTTCCTTGGATGGCGATGCGCTTGGGATCGATCTCCGGCCGCTTCGCCAAATAATCGATGACCGCGCTGAAGAGAGATTCGGCCGTGGTCGAGCCTTTGATCGGACATTCGCCGACGCCCGGCATATCGACGGCGCAGGTTCCCATCCCCGCCGCTTGCAGCGCCTCGTCATACTCGTAGCTCTCCGCCTTGAACGAATCGATGCCGCCGAAGTTGATCACGACGGAATGTTTTTTGCCGTCGCGCGCGACGCGCAGATAGACGGGGATGTTTTTATCGCCATAGGGAATCTCGACCCGCTCCAGCGGCGGCTCGAAGTAGCGTCCAGCTTTTTCATAAAGTTCTAGACTCTTGACGAAGCATTCCTTCTTTCCCGGCGTGTGCGCCACCGGATACCGTCCCGTCGTGTAGTAGGTGTAGGCCATGACGTAGGCCTCGCGCGCTTCCTTGGATTTTCCCGCCTTTTCGAGCCTGGCGCCTTCTTCCTCGTAGGGCTTCGCGACCCGCGACCACTCCGCCGCCCACAGCTCGGGGTCTTTGCTGGTGAGGCGCGCCAGCACGGATTCGACGTCTTCGCGCTTGGCGCGGCGAAAGATGTTGCGCTTGCCCCTGCGCTCGCGGATCATCGCCTTGATCTCTTCCAAACTTTTCACTCGGCCCATGCTCGCTGTCGTCTAACCCACCTGAAGGGGAAGATCAAGCGGAGCCGCGGCGCGGACGACTTACAGGACGCCTTGGTATATAAAAAAAATCCCTCATGTGTTATTAGATTCCTCGTCGTGGCCACGTTACTCCAGGTCAAAGATCTCCGGACATCCTTTTTTACTCCCGAAGGCGAGGTTCAAGCCGTCGACGGCGTGAGCTTCGAGATCGGCGAGGGCGAGACGCTCGGCGTCGTCGGAGAGTCGGGTTGCGGCAAGAGCGTCACAGCGCTTTCGATCCTGCGTCTCGTGCCGTCGCCTCCCGGCCGGATCGTCGGCGGCGAGATCCTCTACCGCGGACGCGATCTCTTGAAGCTCGACAAAGAGTCGATGCGCCGCATCCGCGGCAACGAGATCTCGATGATCTTCCAGGAGCCGATGACCTCGCTCAATCCGGTTTTTACCGTCGGCGACCAGATCGGCGAGGCGATCCGGCTGCATCAGGGATTGAACAAGAGAGAGACGCGGGCGAAGACGATCGAGATGCTCCGATTGGTCAAGATCGCCGATCCCGAGTCCCGGGTCGACGACTACCCGCACCAGCTCTCCGGCGGCATGCGCCAGCGCGTCATGATCGCGATGGCGCTCTCCTGCAATCCCAGCCTCTTGATCGCCGACGAGCCGACCACCGCGCTCGACGTCACGATTCAGGCGCAGATTCTCGAATTGATGGAAGAGCTGCAAGCCAAGCTTGGGATGGCGCTGATGCTCATCACCCACGACTTGGGCGTCGTCGCCGAGCGCGCCGACGAGGTCGCGATCATGTACGCCGGCAAGATCGTCGAGCGGACGACCGCCAAAGAGATCTTCAGCCGGCCGCTCCATCCGTACACGGTCGGGCTGTTAAATTCGCTTCCCGGCGCGAGAGGACATAAGAAGAAGCGGCTGGCGGCGATTCCCGGCGTAGTGCCGAGCCCGCTGGAATTGCCCAGCGGCTGCCGCTTCCGCGATCGCTGCCCCAGAGCGGCCGGACTCTGCGCCGAGGCCGAGCCCGAGCTGGTGGAAAAAGAGAAAAATCATTGGGTGGCGTGTTATTTTCCAGGACCCAGCGTTGAAGAGTTCAAAGACACAGCTGTTGGAGCTATTTAACAATAGAATCTAAAAGCCAAAATCGGAAATGAGACGATGAGTCTGCTCGAAATTCGCGGTCTGAAGAAATATTTTCCCGTCGGCGGCGGGCTGTTCTCGCGGCGCAAGGGAGAAGTCCGGGCCGTGGACGGAGTCGATCTCAAGGTCGAAGCCGGCGAGACGCTCGGGCTGGTCGGCGAGTCCGGCTGCGGCAAATCGACGCTCGGCCGCGCCATTCTGAGGTTGATCGAGCCAAGCGATGGCGAAGTCGTTTTCGAGGGAAAAAATCTCTCGAAGCTTTCGCCGCGCGAGCTGCGCGACATGCGGCGCGAGATGCAGATCATCTTCCAGGACCCCTACGCTTCGCTGAACCCGCGCATGCGCGTGGGCGACATCGTCGGCGAAGGTCTGGAGATCCACAAGCTTGCCGCGGGCAGGAAAAAGCGCGACCGGGTGATGGAATTGCTCAGGCAGGTCGGCCTCAGAGAAGAGCACTACGGTCGCTATCCGCACGAGTTCAGCGGCGGCCAGCGGCAGCGAATCGGCATCGCCCGCGCGCTGGCCGTCAATCCCAGGTTCATCGTCGCCGACGAGCCGGTCTCCTCGCTCGACGTCTCCATTCAAGCGCAGATCATCAATCTGCTGCAGGAGCTGCAGGAGAAAATGCATCTCACCTATTTTTTTATCTCCCACGATCTCAGAGTGGTCGAGCACATCAGCCACCGCGTGGCGATCATGTATCTGGGAAAAATCGTGGAGATCGCGCCGAGCGATAAGATCTATCAAGAAGCCAAGCATCCTTACACCCGGGCGCTGCTCTCGGCGGTGCCGATGCCCGATCCCGAACGCAAGAAGGAGAGGATAGTTCTTCAAGGCGACGTGCCGAGCCCGGTCAATCCGCCCGCCGGCTGCAGCTTTCACCCGCGCTGCCCCTATCGCGTCGATGTTTGCGACAAAATTGAGCCCGCTCTCGAGTTCGCCGACGGCCACGGCGCCTCCTGCCACGTCTTCGGTCCGGGGAAGAGGGTCTAGCACCACAGGTTGACAAAGTAGCCACCGGAGCGTACATATCGGGGCCGAAGGAGTTAACCTATGATTAAAATATCGGTAAAAGAAGTCGCCCGGCTCGCTGCCATTCTCGGTTTGATCTTGGCGACTCCCCTGCTGCTCCCGGAAGCTCTGCGGGCCCAGAGCGCGCACGAAGGCAAATTTTCTGCGGCGGCCAACGGCAGGGCTCGTATTTATACCAATGCCACGACCGCCACCCAGAAAGTTTTGGTTACTGTCTGTGTGACGACTGCCGGCCCTCAAACGGCCGACGTTACCGCCCGTGACGCTGCTGGCGCTTTGGTGGATTCATTGGCCGGCGTGAGATTCGGTCAGTGCAGGTCGGTAACGGCGGAATTAGCATCCGATAACCACATTGCGGTAGGAGCCTCGGTGGCCGTCGCAGGCAACTATACTCTCAGCATATTACCTTAAACTCTCCATACCCAGGCGCGCCGTATCCCCGCCCATTTCATGGGTTGATTTATCCGAGAAGGATGTTAGATTACGGTTAGTCTACTTGAGATCTCCCCATTCTGAGGAGAAAGAAATTTTGCGGGCCTCTCGTGAACTTCTTTGCGAGGGGTCTTTATTTTTATTTAGGAGCGGCTATGGCGACTCAGGACTTGCGCGTGCCGATGACGCACAAAGGGTATCAATACCTGATGGACGAGTTGAAGCGCCTGAAGAGCGTCGAGCGGCCGAGACTTGTCCAGGAGATTGAAGAGGCCCGCGGTCACGGCGATCTGTCCGAAAACGCCGAATTTCACGCCGCCAAGGACAGGCAATCTCTCCTCGACGTGCAAATCCGCGAGATCGAAGACAAGCTCGCCCGCGCGCAGGTCATCGAAGTCTCCAAGCTGTCCGGCGACAAGGTCGTGTTCGGCGCCACGGTCTCGCTCGCCGACGCCGACACGGGCGATAAGGTGGTCTACCAGATCGTCGGTGATCACGAAGCGGAACCGAAGAACGGCAAGATCTCGATCAGCTCCCCCGTGGCGCGCGCTCTCATCGGCAAATCCGAGGGCGACGAAGTCCAGGTTCGTACCCCGACCGGCATCCGCACTTTCGAAATTCTCAGCCTCGAGTTTATCGAATAGCAGGTTGCGAGACACCCGCGCCGTCGGTCGCAATCGTTGCCCTCGATCGCCTCGCCGATGAAAGTTTTTTAAGCCACCTGCAAGCATTATTTTCAGCGCAACTATTCTGCTGCTTCGGTTGGACCCCTGCCTATGATGGTGTGATGATGATGTGATAAGCTCCCATCCTAGGTTCGTAGGGGACCATGCCCTTCTCGCTCACAAAGACTGCGCTTTTATTCTGCCTGTCCGCGGCTCTGATCGTTTTGCTACTACCGTCCCTTCATGCCGACGAAATAACGCTCAACGTCCAGGTCGGCTTCCACGGTCTATTCCAGTTGGGCCGTCCTTTTCCAATACGCATCGAGATCGCCAATCAAGGTCCGCCCGTCGAAGGGACCGTGGAGGCGGTCGTTTGGAAGGGCGGCGCCGTCAAGGGCAGCGCCGCGTTTCCGGTCTATCACCGTAGACGGCTGTTTCTCGGCGCGGACGCGCGCAAGACGGCGGCTTTCACGATCGACCCCGGCTCGATCAGCCGTCCCCTCGTGGTCAGTTTTCGCGGCGCGCGCTCGACCGTCACCCAAGAGATCGATCTCAGACGTTACTTTGCGCCTTCTCCGCTGGTTCTTCTTTTGACGGAAAGCAACTTCTCTTCCGCCCTGCCTTTGGCTTCCGGCGCGACCCGTCCGCTGGTCGCCGTGTCGTTGGAGGAGCTGCCGTCCGACGCGCGGGCCTATGGCGGCGTCGCTGCGGTAGTCTTCTATGAGCCGTCTTTGCGCGAGCTTTCCGCCGCGCAGAGCCTGGCGCTCGAGGCCTGGCTCGCTGCGGGCGGGAAAATCGTCTTGCTGGGAAGCATCCATTACGCGCTCTACCAGGAGCCTGCGCTCGGCCGTTTTTTGCCGGTGCGCGTCTCCGGGCTCAAAAGTTTCAGCTCGATTCCGGGCGTGCAGAAGGCATACGGAGAGTCGTCGCCTTTATTGCAAAATGTCGCGGCGCTGGATTCCAGGCTGATCGAAGGAAGAAGCGTCATCGAAGAGCGCGGCACTCCGGTGCTGGTGGAGGCGATCAGAGGCAAAGGCAAAATTCTCTATCTCGCTCTGGACGTCGGCCGCCCGCCGCTCTCTCGCTGGCAAGGACTGCCCCTGCTGTTCCGGGATCTTCTGGCGCCGTCCGGCGAAAACAAGCTTTCGCAGGCTTTGTGGGACGAAGCGGTATTTTCCCAGCTCTTGCTGAATCCCGCTCTGACCGCGAGCTACGTGCCCATTCGCGCTTTTTTCGTCTGGACGGTTTTTTATCTCACTGCGCTCGGCGTCCTGACCTGGCTCTGGCAGAGCCGGCGGTTGGGTTGGCGGGCGCTCGGAGTTTCGTTTCTATCGGTCGTAACCTTCGCCTCCTGCGGCGGTTATTTATGGTTTATTCGCGGCGGCAATATTCCGGACGGCGTTCTGGTGGCTTCGACTCTCTTGGAATCGCTCCCCGAAGGATACGCCGAGGCCAGCTCCAACGTGGCCCTGTTCTCGACCTTGAGGCGCGATTACGATCTCGTGTTCGAGAGCGGGCTGACCGAGTTCGAGCCGCTGGCGCGCCGTTTCACGGGCGCCGAAGACAACAGTCTCATCGTCGAAGAGGAAGGCGCCCGGCCGCGCTTTCGCACGCCCTTGAAGCAATGGGAGTATCGGCTGTTCCGGGTGCGGTCGGTGAGGCGCTTTCCCGTCAGTGTCGAGCTCGAGACGCAGCCCGACAAACGCCTTTTAAAAGTCGCCAACCGGAGCGCGCAAAATCTGACGGAGTGTTGGATGATCATGCCGGACCGGCTCGTAGCTCTGGGGGACATTCCGTCCGGCGCCGACCAGGTCCGGGAGTTTCCTTTGAGCGGGCCGGCGGCGGGCGCGGCGGACGGTTATTCGGCGCGCTCGGACCTGCGCGAAATCCGCTTCAAGGACCCGATCCGCGACGCGCTGGCGCGCCATTCGTTTTTTCCCGAGGAGCAGAAGCGTTTGAGCGGCGCGGCGTTATTTATGGGCTGGGTGAACGGCGGTCCGCACGGCGCGTCCGTCGAGGGCGGGCGCGTCCTGGCGCGTGAGTTCACGTTTTTTCGCGTGCTTTTTCCTCTGGGCGAGGAGGAAGAATGACCCCTTCGACTGAACTCACCCATCGACGGGCTCAGGGTGACCCTGAGTTTATGGTTCGGCAGGCTCACCACGGTGAGGGAAATCGAACCGTCGAATGGGTCAGGGTCATGGTCCTTCGAGTGCCTCAGGACGCTGAGGAAAATCAAAGCGTGAGGAAGATCGAACCATGAGGCCCGGTCCGATCTTCCGCGAATCGCTCGAGATCCATTTCGTCGAGGGGCACGGCTTCGCGGCCTATTTCTATCTGATGATCTTGCTTACGCCCGTGGTGTTCCTGACGCTGTTTCTGCCCTCGCTGGAGGCCCAGGTCTGGATCGGACCGGCGCAGGTGTTCAAGGTTTCAGCGGTGGCCGCCATGATTTTGATCGTCTACTTCAGCTTGAAAGTGGCCAACCAGGAGTTTGCGCCGTGGCGGTTTATTTCGCTCAAGCGCCGGCTGGTCGATGAAAACCTGAGCCCGGTGGATATCGCCGGCGCCCATCTCGCGCTTTTGACCTTGCAGATTTTACTTCTGGCGCTGCTCGCCGCGCCGCTAATCGTTTGGGCGGGCGCGATCGCGCGCGTCCCGGCGACCGCTATTCTTTCGGTGTTTGCGCTGATTTTCTTTTACGCGCTCGCGTACGGCATCTGGGCTCTGGCGGCGCTCTCGTTATGGGAGCGCAAGCTCGAGACCCGGCAGGTTTTTGTCCGCGCGTTTTTCATCGCCACGATGTTCGTTTCCGCGGCGCTTTATCTGCCGCTGAATCCGATCGCCTTTCTGCTCTCCTTTCTGGAAGAAAAAGAGCTGGCGCGCTTGAGCTTGTTGGGGATTCGCTGGCCGGCAGGCGCGGTCCACTTCGTCTTTCATGGGCTGCTGCTCGGGATGGGTTTATGGATCTACCGCCGCGCGCTGATCGAGAGGATCGAGTCGTGAGCGACGAGGCTCTGCTGCTCCAAGAAAAATTTGCCGAGCTGCTTCGCTGGGAGCGGGCCAAGCTTCGGGAGACGATCCTCCTCCGAGCCGTTGGTATCTCGCTTCTGGTCTCGCTGGCCCTGTTGCCGGCGCGGGGGCTGCTGCCGGATTCGTTCACTTCGATCTACTTACCGGTCGTTCTTTTTTTGCTCCTCGCGCCCGCCTATTTTTTGCTCCGGCCGTGGGGACCCAGAGAGTCTCGCCTGGCTCTTTTTAACTTGGACCGAACCCTTCGCCTGGAGGAGCGGGCGATTACGGCGGCGGAGATTCTAACGCGCGACATGCCCAGCGCCGTCGAACGGTATGTGCTCAGGGAAGCCGGGACGAGGTTAAAGGATCTGGATGTCAAAGCGGCGTTCAAGCGCCGGTGGTCCTGGCAGGCGCTGGCGGCTGCGCCTCTGCTGCTCGTCTGGCTCGCGCTCGTGTGGCTCGACGTCGGCAGCGTCGATTTTCGCCCAACCGGTTCCCGGCCCGCTTCGCTGGCCGAAAAACTCAAAGAGTTTTCCGGGGAGCTCAGGCGCAAAGCCGAAAGCCAAGAGCTGGCGGAAAGTCTCAGGATCGCCCGGGCTTTAAAGGAAATGGCGGAGGAGCGTCTCAAGGGCCAGGGCAGCGATCAAAAGCTGGGGGAGAATCTGGCCGCGATCAAGCAGCAGCTTGGACGAAAGGTTCAAGAAGGCGAGGGCGGCGCAAGACTCGGCGACTACCATCGCGACGCGCTTGCGAGTCTCAAGGCCGAGTTGGATGTGATGAAGGGACAGCTTGGTCGCGGCTCGACGATCAAGGAAAGCGAGCTGTTCGAGCGGCTGTCGGCGCTGCCGCGCTTGAGCGAAGCGATGGAGCAGGGCCGGGCGCCGGGGGGCAAGGCCGGCGGCGAGGGGTTAAAAAGTTTTCTCGACCAGCTCGAACGGGATGTCACCGGCGAGATGGACCGCCGCTCGCTCGCCGATGTGGAGAATTTTCTCGCTCTGCTGCTCCAGGGCAATCAGGCGGGCGAGCTTCCCACGGAATCGATTTCTGCCGGCGGCCGCGAGGGGGAAAGCCGTTCGCCGGAATCGGAGAAGGCCGGAGGTAGAGGAGAGCTTGCCGGCAATCAGCCCGGTTCACCGGCCGGGAGCGCTGAGAGCCCGCAGCCGGGCGCGAACGCCATAAGCCGCCTTCAGGGAATTCTCCGCGAAGGCAAGAGCAGCGGCTTCACCTTGCGGGGAGAAGCGAAAGCCGGCCCGAGCAAAATTCCCGAGGAGGAAATCGCCGCCTCGTACCGCCGTCAGGTCGAAGAGGATCTCGCGTCGGAGAAAATTCCCCACGAGATGAAAGAAACGGTGAAAAAATATTTTCTCTCGCTCGGAATGGAGAAGAAGTAAGAATTGGGGAATAGCATCAGAGGAGAACTTATGGAGGCGTTGACTGAAGTACGCGACCGGATGGCGAGCGCGCGGCGCTCTTTCGCAGATGTAAAGTCGGAGCTGGGCCGGGTGATCGTAGGCCATCACGATCTCATCGGGCAGGTTTTCATCGCGCTGGTTTGCGGCGGTCACTGCCTGCTTGAAGGCGTGCCCGGATTGGGCAAGACGTTGGTGGTGCGGAGCCTCGCCGCCGTGCTCAATCTCTCGTTCTCGCGCGTCCAGTTCACGCCCGACCTCATGCCCGCCGACATCACCGGCACGCAGATGCTCACGGAAGATCCTTCGGGAAAAAAGCTGTTCGGTTTCCAGCACGGACCGATCTTCGCCCATATCGTTCTGGCCGACGAGATCAACCGCGCGACGCCGAAGACACAATCGGCGCTGCTCGAGGCGATGCAGGAGCAAAGCGTCACGATCGCGGGCAAGGCCCATCGTCTGGAGAGTCCGTTCATGGTTCTGGCGACGCAGAACCCGATCGAGATGGAAGGGACCTATCCTCTGCCCGAGGCGCAGATCGACAGATTTTTTTTCAAGCTGCTGCTCGAGTACCCGAGCCGTGCGGAGCTGGGGCGGATCGCCGATCTTACCACCAGCCCGCCACCCGCCGCACTCAACCGCGTGCTGGACGCGGAGACGATCCTCAAAATCCGCGCCTGGGTGCGCGAGGTGCCGATCGCGGAAGCGGTCAAGGACTACGCCGCGCGGCTGATTCTCGCGACGCATCCGAAAAAAAACGGCGCCGCGCCGGCCGCCGAAAAATATGTGCTCTACGGCTCGAGCCCGAGGGGGCTCCAAAGTTTGATATTGGCCGCCAAGGCGCGCGCGCTCCTCGACGAGCGTCCCAACGTCTCGTTCGCGGACATCCGCGCGGTCGCGCCGCAAAGCCTGCGCCACCGCGTCATTCTCAATCTCGAAGGCGAGGCGGAAGGCGTCACGTCCGAGAAAATAGTAGAGGAAGTGGTTGCCCAGGTGGCGGAGATGGCGGATTAAACGCATGACGGAAGAAGCGGGGCTTTTTTTACAGCCCGATTTTCTTAAAAAATTGGAGCGCCTTCGGCTGATCGCCAAGCGGCTCTCCTGGACGGCGGCGAAAGGGGAGCACCGCTCGGTCCGCAGGGGATACAGTCTGGAATTTTCCGACTATCGAAAATACCAGAGCGGCGACGACCTCCGCTACGTCGATTGGAACGTCTATCGCCGGCTGGAGCGTCTGTGGCTCAAGCTCTTTACCGCCGAGGAGGAGATGAACATTTATCTCCTGATCGATGCGAGCCGTTCGATGGCGGAGGGAAATCCGCCGAAGATCGAACACGCCAAGCGGATCGCCGCGGCGCTCGGCTACATCGGCCTCAAGAATCTCGACAAGGTCGGCGGCGCGAGCTTCGCTGAAGACCTGAACGCGCCGCTCACTCTCGGCCGGGGCAAGAAGCAGATCCTGTCGCTGTTCAACTTCCTGACCGCGGTATCGTGCGACGGCGAAACCGATCTTAAAGCCGCGATGGAATCGTTCGCCGCTCTTTTCACCAGGCCGGGCCTGGCGGTGGTGTTGAGCGATCTTTTCGATCCGCGCGGCTGGCGCGCGGGGCTGGAAGAATTACTCAAGCAGAAACACCAGCTCCTCGTGATCCATATCATGGACGACGGAGAATTCGATCCGGCGGCGCGCGGCGATCTCTCGCTCGCGGACGTGGAGAGCGGGCGCGAGAGAAGGCTCTTTCTCGACCCCGACCTGCTCCGGCGCTTTCAAGAGGAGCTCACCGCCTACTGCGGCGAGATCGAGTCGTTCTGCCGCAGCCGCCGGATGGACTACCTCCGGACGAGGACTTCGGTTCCGTTCGAGGACTTCGTCCTGCTCACGTTGCGCGAGGCGCAAGGGGTCAAATAGACATGAGTTGGGGATCACCGCTAGCTCTCCTCCTTTTATTGGGCGCCATCCCCGCGATTCTCATCCTACACAGTCTCCGTCCCAAAGGGCTCCAGGTGAGAACCACAACGCTGTTTCTCTGGGAGCGCGTGCTGAAAGAGCGGCAGATGGGGCAATGGCTCGGCCGCTTGCTGAGAAAAAATCTTCTCTTGATCCTCCAGCTTCTCGCCGCCATTGCGCTGATCGCGGCGCTGGCCGATCCGTCGCTCATCCGCCTTGGCGGACCGGCGGGCGACCTCGTCATCGTGCTCGATTTGAGCGCCAGCATGAAAGCCAAGGGCCGGGGCGGAAGCCGCTTCGACGACGCGCGCGCGGAGCTCCTGAGGCTCGTCGATGCGCTGCGGTCGCAGCAGAAAATGATGGTTATCGGCGCGGGCCCGAGGCCGGAGATCCTCGCGCCGTGGAGCGGCGAGAGCCGGACGCTTCGAGATCTGGCGCGCGCCGTCAGGCCCACCGACGCGCCGGCGCCCGTTAAAGAGGCGGTTCTGTTCGCGCATTCGTTCATCAAGCGCGGCGGCCGCGATCGGATCATCGTCATCAGCGACGGCGCTTTCGACGGCGCCGAAGAGCTTCCCTGGGACGCCTCGCGTCTCCAGCTCGTCAGCGTCGGCGCCGGCGGGGAAAATATCGGCATCGTCGGCTTCGAGCTGCGCCGGCTACCGGATAAGGCGGATCGATATCAGGCGATGGTCGCGGTCAAAAACTTCACCTCCCGGCCGGCGCGCGTGCCGGTGGCGCTGGCGCAGGCGGAAAAATCCTGGGCTCAGGAGACGGTCGAGATCGGCGCCGGCGAAAGCCGCGTGCTCGTCTATTCTTACGGGGGAGCCTTGCCGGAGCGGCTCGAGGCGCGCTTGGGCGTCGCCGACGATTTTCCGACCGACGACCGAGCCTACCTCACGCTCAGAAGCTCTGCGCCCGTACGGGTTCTCTACGCGGGAAAAGGCAACCCATACCTGGAGCACCTGTTTCATTCTCTACCTCACCTCCAGGTCACACGGGTGGATCGTCTGACTCAGGAAGAGCTTTCGGCGCGGCGTTCGCTCTACGATGCGATCGTGCTCGACGGCGTCGCGCCGCCCGTGCTCGACGAAGGCAACTTCATCCTGATCAATACCTCTGCCAAACCATTTGCCGCCCGCGGCAAGATTTCCCGGCCGCGCGTTCTTCCGTCGGCGGCGCGCCATCCGCTCGGCGCAGGGCTCAGCTTCGATGACCTCTATATCCGCGAAGCGCTGCAAATGGTCCCGCCGAGCGGCGCGGCAATCCTGGCGCAATCGAGAGAAGCGCCGCTCGTCTTCGCCTTCGAGCGGGGAAAACTCAGGGTTCTCGTTCTCGGCTTCGATCTTTTGGCTTCGGACCTTCCCTGGCGCGTCGCCTTTCCGGTTCTCTTCGGCAACGCGTTCGAATGGTTCCGGCCGCGCGGCGCGGAATTTCCCGGCGCGCAAGTCCAGGCCGGCAAGCCCTATCCGATTCCGCTCGCGCCGGCGGACGACCGGGTGGAGGTGAAAAGCCCGTCGGGCGCGCGCGAGGTCTTGAGAGCCACGGCTCGTCCGTTTCCGTTTACGAACACGGCCGCGGCGGGATTTTACAGTTACAGCAGTCAGAGCGGGGCGGGTGAGTTCGCAGTCAATCTTCTAAGCGAGAGCGAGTCGCAAATCCGCTCCCGCGTGGCGGCAAATCCTGCCAGGAGCGCCAGCCGCGCGGAAAGCGCCGAGAGAACAGAGGCGGGATTTCCGCTTTGGCCGCTCCTGCTTGCCACGGTTTTCGCCTTGTTGCTCGTCGAGGGTTATTTGGTATTCCGGCGCGGCGCGGCGCTCTATCCTCTGGCGCTCCGGACGGTGGCGGCGGGCGCGCTACTCCTCGCCTGGTGGAATCCAAAAATCTTCCAGCCGGCGGCGGCGCTCGACGTCGTGCTGGCCGTGGACGCCTCGCGCAGCGTGGGCCGGGAAGGAACGTCAAAGGCGTTGGAAATTCTCGCGGCGGCCCGGCGCTTGAAAGTCATGGATACGCGCGCCGGGCTGCTCTTTTTCGGACAACGCCCGTCGTGGGAATTTTTCCCCCGCGCCGATTTTCCCCTGGCCGATTTTTCCCCCGTGGTCGGGCGCGAGGAGACCGACATCGAAACCGCGCTGCAAGCGCCGGTCGCCCAGATCGGCGAAGGTCGGCAGGGGAAGATTCTGCTGATCTCCGACGGCCGTGAGACCCGCGGCCAGGCTTTCCGCGCGCTGCCCTTTCTCCGCTCGCGCGGCGTCTCCGTCTCGGTCCTGCCCGTGAGTCTCGCGCGCGGCAAGAACGAAATCTATCTGACCGATCTCAAGCTGCCGCAGCAGGTGGACGGCGGCGCAAGCTTCGAGGTGAAGGGCGCGATCGAAACGCTCGGCGACGCCAAGGCGCGCGTGAAGCTCGCCCGCGACGGCGTCATCCTGAGAGATGAGACGCTGTCTCTCAACCCCGGCACGAACTGGGTCGGCTTCAAGGACAGTCTCGCCGAGCCGGGGAGCCATACGTACGAGCTTTGGGTCGAGTCGGCGGCGGACACGCTCTCCGAAAACAACCGCCTGCAGGGGATCGTCGAGGTCAAAGGGCCGCCGCGGGTGCTCTACCTTTATTCGTCCGCGGAAAGCCGGCGCGCGCCCGCGCGCGTGCTCCAAACCCAGGGCTATTCGGTGTTCGAGTCGTCGCCCGAAGAAAGCCGCCTCTCGCTTCCCGAGCTCGCGTCGTTCGATCTCCTGGTGCTCGACAACGTTCCGGCGTTTCGCCTGACGCAAGCGAAGATGGAAGCGATCGAGAGGTACGTGAAGGACCTGGGCGGCGGCTTGATCGTTCTCGGCGGCGCGCAAAGCTACGGCGCGGGCGGCTACTACAGGACGCCGCTCGAGCGCATCCTCCCGGTCGAGATGCGGCCGCCGGCGCGCCTGGAAATGCCGCACATCGCGCTGCTCTTCGTCCTCGACAAGTCGGGCAGCATGGCGGCGGGCCCGGAGGGCGCGACCAAGCTCGAGCTGGCGAAGGCCGCCGCGCTGGCCGCCGCGGATCTCTTAAATCCCAACGACCAGATGGGAATTCTCACCTTCGACGCCAAATGGGAATGGCTGCTGCCGTTCCGCATGGTCGGCAAGGGCGAATGGATTTCCGATCGGCTCGCGGCGATCCAGTCGGACGGCGGCACCGACATGTACGCGGCGATGGTCGAAGCGGAGCGCTCGCTCGCGGCCAAGCAGGCGGCGATCAAGCACGTGCTCGTCCTCTCGGACGGCCTCACGGACAAGGCGGACTTTCAGTCGCTGGTCGCGAAAATGGCCGGCCAGGGAGTGACCGTCTCCACGGTCGCCGTGGGACAGGACGCCGATTACGGCCTGATGGCCGACATCGCGCGCGGCGGCAAAGGCAGGGTCTATGCGGCGATCGACCCGCAGACGGTGCCGCAGATTTTTACCACCGAAACGCTTCTCATCGCGCGCGACCTGCTGGTCGAAAAGCCGGTGCGGCCGAAAATCGTCGCAGCGACGGGGCCGCTCAAAGGCTTCGCGCAGGCAAGCCTGCCGCCGCTTTTCGGTTACGTTCTGACGCATCCCAAGCCGCAGGCGGAACTGCTGATGCGGGTTGATGAAGACCCGCTGTTGATCTCGTGGCGCTACGGCCTCGGCAAAGTCGCCGCCTTCACGTCGGATTTGACCGGGCGCTGGGGCAGGGAATGGATCGCGTGGCGTGACTTTCCCCAATGGGCCGGACAGCTCGCGCGCAGCGCGCGGCGCACGCTCGCGGAGGCCAATGTACGGGCGGAATTTCACCAGGAAGGGGATGAGATCAAAGCCGTCGTCGATTTTCTTACCAAAGGAGGCGACTTCGTCAACCAGCTCAAGCTATCGGGGAATCTCGTAGCTACGGCGCAGACGGCCGCCGCCGCGCCGTTCCGCCAGATCGCGCCGGGCAGATACGAAGGTCGCCTCACTGCAGCGGAGCGCGGCGCCTATCTGCTGGCGCTCCAGGAAGAGAAGAAAGACGAAGCGCCGGCGACGGTCGCGACGATTCCTTTTATCGTTCCCTATCCGCGCGAGTACCGCGAGTTGAAAGCGGACACGGCGCTGCTCAGCCGCCTGGCCGAAGAGAGCGGCGGCGAGATGCTGCCGCCGGACCAGTGGGAGCCGGCGCTCAAGCGTCTTTTCACGCCCGATCCGGGCAAGGCCGTCGCCGCGCGCGAGACCTGGCAGCC
>DASXUF010000112.1 GCA_036504975.1 Candidatus Binatia bacterium
TTCGATGACAGTGACTTTTACGACTACAGCCACAATACTCCGAAGGGGGCTGAAAAAATCGGCCATTACCTGTATGAGAAGCTAAGGCCAATTTCTAATAATTTTCAATAAGCGTTAACGGAGTCCAGAGCTTACCAAGCGGCACAACAAGTCATCGAGCCGACCGTCCGACGGCATCTCTTGCATCGTTCCTGCCTAATCCAAAGGAGGGCGCCATGAAAAAACTTATTCTTTGCTGCGATGGAACATGGAACAGCGCGGACCAGGAGAACGCCGGCGTTCCGTGCCCGACGAACGTCGTCAAGCTCGGCTACCGGGTCGCCAAGCGCGACGGCGCCACGCCGCAAATTATCTACTACGACCAGGGCGTGGGCACCGGAAACGTGCTCGACCGAGCCTCCGGCGGCGCGTTAGGCGAAGGCCTGGAGGACAATATCCACGACGCTTATCGATTCCTCGTCGCAAACTACGAGCCCGACGACGAACTCTATTTATTCGGTTTCAGCCGCGGTGCGTTCACCGCGCGGAGCATCGGCGGAATGATCCGCAAATGCGGAATTTTACGCCGCGAGTTTGTCCAGCATTACCGGGATGCGATTGCTTTGTACCGGTCGGAAGATCATCCCGACGATGAAGTTCCGAAGAAGTTCAGGAAGGATTACTCCGTTTCCGCAACGGACATCCAGATCAAGTTCATCGGCGTCTGGGATACCGTGGGCGCGCTCGGCATACCGCTCCGTGGGCTTCGATGGATCACCCGGGGGGAACACCAGTTTCACGACACGGCGCTCAGTGGAACGGTCGAACACGCCTATCACGCTCTGGCCATCGACGAACATCGCGCGCCCTTCGAGCCGACGCTCTGGGCGTACAAACCTAAGGACGGGCAGAAAGTCGAGCAGGTTTGGTTTTGCGGCGCTCACAGCGACGTTGGCGGCGGCTATGCTCAAGTTGGGCTGTCGGACATCGCTTTGGAATGGATGATGGGCAAAGCGCGCGGCGCGGGCCTCGCTTTCGACGACACTACGATCGCGGCTCGCCCGTTGCACCCGGACCCGCGCGGCGAGCTGCATAATTCCAAAACCGGCTTGTACCGCGCCACCCCCGGCATCGACCGTCCCATAGGCTTCTCGACCAAAGATCCGAAAAATCCCACGGACGCGCCCAAGCAGGCGGACCCGACACAGTCGGTCCACGAGAGTGTCAGAGCGCGCTGGGACGGCGATCCGAGTTACCGCCCATCTTCCTTACGGGATTATTTTAAGCGAAGCGGCGATGCCCGCGGAGAGGAAAGGTAGCGAAGGAGTCCACGAGGCACTGCCAATTTCCGCCGGAGGTGAATCAGTCTCAGGCTGAGCCTGCGGCTAAAAGGCTCGCCCCTGAGGAACCAGAGAAATGAGGCTCCATCGATAGGATTCCCAGCGGGATCAATAAGTCCGGGCTTACACTATTTCGCCTAGCTCTGCTGCACGGAAAATTTTCCGCCGATCCAGCGCGCCACCAGGCTGATCGCAAGGAGCACGACCACGAGGCTCATCCCCAGGGCCGAGAGCTCCGGGTATTGTCCCGAGTCCCACAGCTCCAGAATGACCACGGACAGCACCTCGGTTCCGCTGCGGTAAAGCATGATCGACGTGGACAGCTCGCGGAACGAATGCGTGATCACGTAGATCCATCCGGCGACGAAGCCGGGGAGCAGCAGCGGCACGAGCACGCGCGTGAACGTGTACGGCCATGACGCGCCGCTCACCTCCGACGCCTCTTCCAGTTCCTTCTGAATCTGATGCATCGAGGTCGAGCACGCCCTCATGCCGTACGGCAGGTATTTGATCACGTAGGCGATGAGGAGGATCCAGAGCGTGCCGTAGATCGGGATCGGCAAGGTGAGATAGAGCCAGAGAATGGCGATGCCGAGCACCAGGCCGGGGACCGCGATCGGGCTGAAGGCGAGAAAGTCCAGCGTCCCTTTCAGCGGCGAGCGCGAGCGCACGACGATCCAGGCGATGATCGCGGTAAGGAACATAACGATCGTCGCGCTGGAGACGCCCAAAACCAGGCTGTTCCAAAACGCCCGGTCGATCACGGGAAGACTCAACAGCCTCTTGTAGTTGCCGAGCGTCAAGCTCGCCAGCGCATCTTTGGACGGCGGCATGTAGAACGGAAGGAAAGAAGACCAGACCACGATCAAGACGGGGAGGATGAAAAGCACGAACGCGAACAACAAAGTGATTAACGCGAGGGGATACCGCCATCGGCCCAGATCGAAGGCGACGGGTCGATAACCTTTTCCGGTGATGGTGGTGAAACGCTCCGATACTTTTGTCGCCTTCAAATAGAGCACGATGCCGATCGCCGTGATCACGAGGTAAACCACGGCAAACGTGCTGGCGAGACCGAAATTCGCGCTTTTCTGCGTGGCCAGATAGACTTCCGTCGCGAAAACCAAGATGCCCGACGGGATGCCGATCAGCGCCGGCACCTCGAAGTTCTCGATCGCGCGCACAAAGCTGATCATCCACACCGCCAGAATCGCCGGCAGGAGAATCCTGAGCGTAATCAGAAACGTGGTGCGCACGATGCCCGTGCCGGAGATGACGGCGGCCTCTTCCAGAGACGGATCCATCGAACGAAAGGATGCGCTCAAGAGGAGAAACGCGAGCGGGATCTGGTCGCTGCCGAGGACCCAGATCATGCCGGCCATGTTGTAGAGCTCCAGCGGCTGCTCCAGGCCGAAGAATTCCCTGCCGATCAAGTTGACCAGGCCCGATCTCCGGCTGAACAGCATGATCCAGCCGATCGTCGTCAATAAACCGGGAACGATCAGCGGGACGAGAATGGCGCCGTAGACGGCTTTTTTCAGCGGCATATTGGTCCGCTCGGTCACCCAGGCGAGATAAACCCCGCCGAGAAAAGCCAGCAGACTCGATCCCACGCCGAAGATGAGCGAGTTCATGATCGAACGGACCATCTCCGGACGCTCGAAAAGCGTGGCGTAGTGGCTGAGCGTAAAGGCGCCCGGGACGCCGGGCGGGCTGCTTTTAAAGCTGCCGTAAATCAACATGGCCAGGGGAACGACGGTGAGATAGGCGATCAGAAGCACGACGAAGAACAAGACGACGGCGCCCGGCTGAAAACGGATTTTAAAAAGACGGGATATGATTTTCACCGACGGCGATTCACCTCTCCCACAGAGAAAGAAATCGCGCCGGGATTTCGCCCGACAAGTAGAGCGGGCCCGAGACGTAAAAACAAATCCCGCTCGCGTGGGCGGCGCGCGAATCGACGACCAGAATCGCCGGGCTGGGATCGCGCCGCCGGCCGACGGCCAACGCTTCTTCCAGAGACGCGCTCAGATGAACGTAGGTCCGGCCGCGCGGCTTGAGCCCCTCGCGCAGAATCGCCTCGGCCAGGTCGCGGGCCGAGCCGTGATACAGACGGTCGGGCGGCGCGATGCTCTCGCCGCCAAGATCGATGGGAAACGAGTGGCCGTAAGTCGCGCGCACTTTGTCTTCGCGCATCTCGAAGCGCTGTTTGTCCGAGCCCGCGATCACGGCGCGGATCTGTTCATCGGTCACGTCGGGAAAACGGGCCTGCAATTGCTGCTTCAACTCGCTCCACGAGACAAACCCGCTCCGGTCGAAGCGAAGCGGGTAATCCTGCGGACGGTGGCGCAGCAAAAAGCTCAGGAAGCGAGACAGGCGATCGAGCGGAACCATAAAAAGGAATTAGGAATTGGGAGTTGGGAATTAGCAGCCGGGAGGCGGTATTCAGAATTCCCTCCCGGCTACCGAATTCTAGGTCCTTTTTTTCTCCCCTGAGATCAACTGGTAGACGTGATAGGCGATGCCGGTCGCCTCGTAGCCATCGAGCCCGTTGGCCTGAGCGATCCCGAACATTTGATACGCCAGCGCGGCGAACGGCATCGGTACCTGCATCTCGCGGGCCATGTCCAGTCCGAAGCCGACGTCTTTCGGCATCCACGACTTCCGCGGCTTGAAATTTCGGCTCACAAGCGTCTGGCACATGCGCTCGATCCCCTCCGAATGGCTCTGGGAA
>DASXUF010000113.1 GCA_036504975.1 Candidatus Binatia bacterium
TCGCCGGAATGGCAATGCTTGAGCAGCCGCGCCTGCTTGGCGCCGAGCGCGTTGGCGGCAAAAAGAAACACCGCCGTGGGAATCACGCCGCACATGCTGATGTCGTTGTCTTCCACCGTTTCGAGCAAGCCCGCGGGGTCCAGGGCCAGCACTTTCTCCAGTGCCATGCGGTCGAGCCGCTCGGTTTCTTTCGGCGACTTGTAATGATTGAGGTCGCTGCTGGCGAGCAGGAGAAGTTTTTCACCGGAAACTCTGTGCGCTTCGTACAAGCGCGCGATGGCCTCGCCCAGCCGGCGGCATTCTTCCAGCGTGAGATAAGAGAGCGAGACGGGCAGGAAGGCGAATTCTCCCAGGACGCTCTGGAGAAAAGGGAGCTGGACTTCGATGCTGTGTTCTTCACGATGGGCCTCTCCGTCCTCGGCGAGGAAATCGACGTGAGTTTTTAGCTGCGCGCTGAGATCGCGGTCAACGTCCGCTCGACCCAGCGGCGTTTCCCAGGATTCGGCCGGACTGAGAGCGGCGCTCGCGCCGCGTCCGCGATGGTTCACGCCGAGAAGGATCAGGAGACGGATATCTTTTTCCAGTCTGGAATATAAATGCGCGGCGCACGGGCCGGAGTAAACGTAGCCGGCGTGGGGAACCATGCCTCCGAGGAGGGAAGGGACCGGAGAACGATCGCCCTTGGGCCCGAGAGGACTCGCGACGAAACATTCTTCGAGCACTCGCCTCAGCTCTCCGGCTTCGGCGGGATAAAAGGAGCCGGCGACGGCCGCGGACCGTACTCGCTCCATGTTTTAAA
Organism: Candidatus Binatia bacterium; assembly: GCA_036504975.1. NCBI lineage: Bacteria > Candidatus Binatota > Binatia (SeqCode) > Binatia bacterium. The sequence goes on from DASXUF010000113.1 coordinate 800, forward strand.
CACCCTGCGCTATGCGCAAAGGGCCACCGCGTCCTATGAGTCTTTAGGGGTGGCGATCTCCACTTGCAGCACGCCGATGCTCTCGATCTCCGCTTCGACCTTGTCGCCGGGCTTCAAGAAAAACGGCGGCACGCGGGCGAAGCCGACGCCCGACGGCGTTCCGGTGCTGATGACCTCTCCGGGCTCCAGCGTCATGCCTTGCGAGAGCGACTCGATCGTGGTCGCGATGTCGAAGATCATGTTGTCGGTATTGTCGTTCTGCATGACCTCGCCGTTCACGCGGCAGACAAGGCGCAGTTTCTGCGGATCGGGAATCGCGCTCTTGTGCACGAGCCACGGCCCCAGCGGGCAATAGGTGTCGAGCGATTTTCCCTTGAACCATTGGCCGTGCTTGCGCTGCAGGTCGCGCGCGGTCATGTCGAGACAGATGGTGTAGCCGAAGATGTAATCGTAAACCTTGTCTTTGGGGATGTCCCGGCCTTTCTTTCCCATCACTACGGCGAGCTCGACTTCGTAATCGAGCTTCTCCGTCGCCTTGTGATGGACGACTTTTCCCATGTGGCCGATGACGGCGGTCGCCGGCTTGGTGAAGAAGACCGGCGCTTCGGGATATTTGAGCTCGATCGAGCGCGCCCGCGCGCCTTCTTCGATGTGCTCTTTATAGTTCACGCCCAGGAGGATGACGTTCTTTCGCGGCGAAGGAATCGGCGAGAGGATCTTCACCTGAGTCAGCTTCCATAGCGCGCCGGACTGCCGGAGTTTTTTTAGACCCTCTTCGTCTTTTCCCGCTACATACTTGTTCGCCTTCTTTGCCAGGCCGAGGGCTTTGCCGCCGGCCTCGATGAAAGCCTGCATGCTGTTCAGATACAGCGCCGCGCCCGCTTTCAGGTAGCGGCGGTTGACCTCGGCCAGATCGATCACTTGATCCGCGGGGCCCATCAGGCCCAGGCGGTTCTGGTTGTTTTTGACGAAAGTTACCAAGCGCATCATCAACCTCCGAAATCTTTTTCGTGACTCAAAAGACTTCTCAGCTATAGGAGAGGGGCATGTTATTGTCAAGCCGCATTCATGGAGAAAAAGATTGGCCGATAAGGCGCTTCGTGATAGCTTGGCCGACAAACAGAGACCTAGAGGAGATCAGTGTTCAAAAGTAAAAAGATCTTGCTTGCCGCGATGATCCTCGGCTGCGCAATCGCGAGCGCGCCGGTCGATGCCGCCGAAAAAGTCACGATATCCTATTCCAGCCGCACCTACGCCTTTTTGCCGGCCCAAGTGGCGGCGGCGAAAGGCTTCTTCAAGGACGAAGGACTGGAGCCGGTCTTGATTCAGATGCGAAGCCAGGTCGCCGTACCCGCGCTCATGAACGGCGACATTCAATACACCCTCACCTTCGGCAATATTCTCACCGCGGCGATTCAGGGCATGCCTTTCAAGCAGCTCGCCGTTCTCACGGAAAAGCCGCTGCACCACGTCGTTGCCCGTCCGGAGATAAAAACCGTTCAAGACCTCAAGGGCAAGCGCATCGGCACTCAGAGGATCGGCGGATCGGATTATCTGGCGGCCGAAGCGATCCTGCAGGCGAAAGGGCTGGACTTAAAAGACGTCCAGTTCGTCGCGCTGGCCGCCGATGAGCCGGTGCGCGTGGAAATTTTGAAAAAGGGCTTGGTCGATGCGATCTCTGTTTCGCCGCCCGGGCCGGTTCGCCTGCAGAAGGAGGGCTACAACATCCTCGGCGGTCCGAAAGACTTGAAGATCGGCAGCCCGATCGCCGCCGTCTCGATCACGGAAACGCGGCTCAAAGAAAACCGCGACCAGGCGAAAAAGGTCCTGCGCGCCACGGTGCGGGCGCTGCGCTATGTCCGCGAACGGAAAGATGAGGTCGTGCCGATCATGGTGCAATGGCTGCAGCAGACGAAAGAGGTCGCCGGCGAGTCCTACGATCTGATTATCCCTTCGTTCAGCGCCGACGGCAGCGCCAGCGACGCGACGTATCAATTTGCGGTCGACGCGCGGCTTAAGGAACTCAAGTCGGACAAGCGGGTTCCGCTGTCGCAGTTAAGAGATTTCTCCCTGCTGAGAGAGGTGCAGAAAGAGTTGGGGACGCGCTGACCCAATTATTCATCGCAGGATAAATGATCTAGACTTCGTAATACTATGGCTGAAAGTTTTCGGAGTTTGCGCAAATTTTCTTGCGCACCGATCCTAAGTTGCGGAATCGACAAGAAAATACGATCTCACCACGAAGGACACGAAGGAAGAGACGAAGGGACAAGGCATCTCGCGCAAAGACGCAAAGTCCGCCAAGGCTCCTCAAATCCCCCTGTTTCCCCCTTTGTCAAAGGGGGATGAAAGGGGATTTCTGAATTTCTTTGTGTGCTTGGCGTCTTGGCGCGATGACTTAAACTTCGTGCTCTTCGTGACCTTCGGGGTGAAATGCCTGTTTCTGTTTGGTTGCGGTTCTGCCGCGCTAGGCTCTTCGTGGTGACAAGATTTTAACCACGAAGGACACGAAGGTCTCGAAGGAGGACACTGCGGCTCGCGCTTGAGGGCGGATCGGATGAATCCTCCGGGTTAGCCCTCACGCGATTTGCACGGGCCGGCGCGCGATGTTAATTTTCCACTATGAAGGCGAAAAATAATAACGCGAAAAAAGGATCACGCGCTTCGATGCAGGTCGGCGACCGCATCTTGGTGGACAAAGGCATCACCAAGAAAATTTACATCATCGCGCGGGTGGAGATCCCCCATTCGAACGAAAAAGTCTTCGTGACGAAATCCGGCGGCGACTTTACCATCGGCATCAAAGTCTGGAAGTCCGATTTTACCTGGAGCGAGAAGAGCCGGATGTGGATTCCGAAGAAGTAGCCATCAGCATCAGCGATCAGAAGTCAGCTTCGATCCGGGATTCGGATTTGGCTGAGGGCTGACGGCTGAAAGCTTCCCGGCTAAACACATGAAAGCCAATCTCGAATCCATTCTCGCTGAAATCCGCAAAGGCAAGCCGCCGGCCCTGTTGCTGCTTCACGGCGACGACTTCCAGGTGCGCGCGGCGGTCCAGGCCGTGCTGGATTTATTGGTCCCGCCGGAAAACCGCGCCTTCAATCTCGAGCGCTTCGACGGCCGGTCGGCGTCGTGGAATCAGATCGAAGCGTCGCTAATGACGCCGCCGTTTCTTTCCGGAACGAAAACGGTCTGGGTCGAGAGCGCGCCCTATTTCGCCTCGGCGGAGAACAAAGGAGAGATGGGCGAAAAGGTCCTCCGCCTGTGGGGCGAGGAAAAAAAAGACGAGGCGTCGCGCCTTTTCTTCCAGCTGTTGCATTTGGAAGGCTGGACCCAGGAACGGTGGGACCGTATCGACGCCGGCTCTTCCGCGGCGGAGATCGCCGCGCTTCTCGGCGACGGCGGAAAAGAAGCGGCGGCCTTGCTTGCCTACTGCCGCGGCCAGGATTTCAAGATGCTGCAAAGCGGCGGCGGCGAAGCCGACCGGCTGATTTATTTCTTAGACCACGGTCTGCCGCCGTGGGGCGTGCTGTTGCTCGACGCCTCGCATGTGGATCGCCGGACTCGGCTGTATAAAAAATTCGTCGAGCAAGGCGCCGCGCTCGACCTCGCGGTCGGGCGCGACAAGACCGGCAAGCTCGACCGCGCGGCGCTGGGGCAGTTTCTCGATCGGCGCCTAAGCGAGGCCGGCAAGCGCTGCGAGCCGCGCGCCCGCGAGATGGTCCTGGCGCGCGCGGGCACCGAGCTCTGGGCCGTACATCAAGAGTTGGAGAAGCTCTTCCTATACGTGGGCGCTGAAACTTTGATCCGGGCGAAAGACGTGGAAGAGATCTTTCTCGATCAGGGGGAGGGCTGGGTTTTTGATTTGACGGGAGCGCTTGCCGCCCGCGACACGCTCGGCGCGCTCGGCCAACTCGCCCGCCTGATGTCTCAGGGGAATCATCCGTTGGCGCTTTTGGGCCCCATCGCGGGCGAGATCAGGCGGCTTCTGCTGGCGCGCCAATTGATGGACGGGGAGATGGGGCGCGAATGGAAGAGCGGCATGAGTTACCAGCAATTTCAGCAAAAGGTCCTGCGCGACGACATGCCGGTCCCCGGCAATCCGTACGCGCTCTACATGCGCTTCAAAGGCGCGGAAAATTTTTCCGCCCGGGAGCTCGCGCGCGATCTCGGATTGCTTTACGAGACCGACCTCCGGCTGAAATCGAGCGGCCCTTCCCCGCGTCTCGCGATGGAGCGGCTGATCGTCGATTTGTGCCAAAAATGAAGTCAAAAGTAAAAAGTAAAAATGTAAAAAGAAGAGTCTCAAAAACAATATCAGTTTTCTTCGTTTTGACTTTCCCCTTTTTCCTTTTTACTTTGCCCGTTTTCGCGGGCATGGCCGTCCAGGCCTGCTTCAGCCCTCACGGGAAATGCGCGGGTCACATCGTCCGAGAGATCGGCCAAGCGCAGAAGGAAATTCTCGTCGCGGTCTATGCCTTTACCAACGAGGAGATCGCCTGGGCTTTGGTCAAGGCCGGCCAGCGCGGGGTGAAGGTCCAGGTGGTGGTGGATCAGGAGTTCGACGCGGCCAACGACAGCTCGAAAAAATCGTTTCTGGAAAAGCAGCGGATTCCCATCCGGCGGATCGCGGGCCTCGACAAGGGCAGCGGTCCCGGCCTCATGCATCAGAAGTTCGCGGTGATCGACCGCAAAATCGTGCTCACCGGCTCGTACAACTGGACACTGTCGGCGGAGAATGCCAACGACGAAAACCTGCTTCTCTTCCGCGACGCCGGGCCGCTCGCCGAGGAGTACCGGAAGGAATTTTTCCGTCTGTGGGAGAAAAAGAGGTGAGCCGCGTCCCGCCCGCCGCTCTTGTTGTCGCCGCCGCGTTTGTCGCCGGACTCGCCGTCCATGTTTTGTACCAGCGCTGGAGCGGGCCGTCTTCGGGCGAACAAAGCCATCCGGTTGCTTTTGTCCCGCTGCCGGTGCCCGCGCCGCCGCCGGCGGATCTTCCGCTGGTGCAGGCGCGTGAAGTGGACAAGATCAAAGGCCTCGCGGGAAGCCAGGCCAAAATTCGCGGCCGGGTCTTTCGCGTCGGCCTCTCCGAAAAGAGCAATACCTACTTTCTCGACTTCGGGCCTTCCCGAGATTCCTTTACCGCCGTCATCTTTGCCTCCGCCGTGGATCTGTTCGAGAAGAAAAATCTCCCGCCCAAAAAATTCGAGGGCAAAGAGATCGAGATCATCGGCGAGATCAAAGATCATCCGCAGTACGGGCTCGAGATGATTTTGGAGAACCCAGAGCAGGTGAAGGTCATCGACTGAACACTGAAGCGTCCTCGTGTCGAGCCTTTCCGGCCGACGGCAATAGTTTTCTGCCTTGAGGCGGACTGCAATCGGCGGGTATCGAGCGGACGCCAATGATGGCCGCAAGCCGTGGACAACACCGGACAAGTCGTGGCAACTGCGCGTCCCCGTGCCCTCGGCCTTCAAGGCTCGCCCCTTCGTCCCCGGCATGTCGTCTCTTTTAAACGGCCAAAAATAAGCGGTTTGAACTTTTTGACCTGAAGTCATCATCGGTTTTCACCAAAAAAAAGGTTGGAAAAAAATTTCATTCGGGTAAAATACAACGGCGATGGCCGAGGAAAAAAAGAACTGCATGATCTGCGGCAAGCCGACGGCGCTGAAAGGCGGTATCTGCGATCCCTGCCAGGACCGGATTCGCCGAGAAGCGCTCGGCCAACAGGCGAGTCAAAGCGACGCGGCGGAGAAAGAGTTGAAAAAACACGGCGTCACGCCGGCGGCGCCGGGTAAAAAAGGTTAGCGATGGATTCCAAAGAGAGCCTCGAGAAAGCGGTGCGGTTGTTTCATGAGGCTTACCGCCTCCAGATGGAAGGAAGGCTGGATGAGGCGGTCGAGCTTTATCGCCAATCCATTCTCTCTCATCCCACCGCGGAGGCCCATACGTTCCTCGGTTGGACCTACAGCTTTCAGCAGCGCTACGAGGAGGCGATCGCGGAGTGCGAGCGGGCGATCGCCGTCGATCCCGACTTCGGCAATCCCTACAACGACATCGGCGCCTATCTCATCAACCTCGGCCGATTCGACGAAGCGATCCCGTGGCTGAAGCGGGCGACGCGCGCGCGCCGCTACGAGGCCTATCATTATCCGCACTACAACCTGGGACGGGTCTATCTCTACAAAGGAATGTTGAAAAAAGCCGTGGAAGAATTCGAGCAGGCGCTGGCGATCGAGCCCAACTATACTTTGGCGCGCGAAGCGATCGACGCCGTTCAACAACAGCTTCAATGAAATGACGTATGGGTTTTCTGAGAAATGAAGTTGTGCTATATTAGGTGGAAAATTTTTTCGGCCGCGCATCGAGGCAGCGTTGTCTGGAAGCACGCCCGTTGTAAGGAGGAGAGACGGTCCTGAAAGATAGCAGACATCGAATTGCGCTCTTCCTCCTGATCCTATCTCTGCTCCTCGCCCATCGTTCTTCAGCGTGGTCCGCTTTTCCCGAGGAAGGTCTTACGGCCCGTGCCGCTCTCCTCATGGACGCCGTAACCGGCGAGATCCTTTTTCAGCGCGAGCCCGATCTCGAGCTTCCCCCCGCGAGCACGACCAAGGTGGTCACGGCGCTCGTCGTCCTCGAGAGCGGGCGGTCGCTGAAGGAAACGCTCACAGTGAGCAAAACCGCGACCCGCGTGCCGTCGTCCAAAATTTATCTCAAGCCCGGACAAAAGATGAGCATACGCGATCTGCTTTACGCGCTCCTGCTCACCTCCGCGAACGACGCGGGCATGGTCCTGGCGGAAGGAGTCGGCGGATCGGTCGAACGCTTCGGCGAGATGATGACGAAGAAGGCGCGCGAAATCGGCGCGACCAACACCAACTTCGTCAACCCGCACGGCTTGACCGCGCCGGAGCATCATTCGACGGTGCGCGACCTGGCGCTGATCTATAAATACGCGCTGAAAAATCCGATTTTTCGGGAGATCGTCATGACCAAGGCCAGCGCCGTCAGCTCGTTGCCCGCCGGCCGCAATCCGAAGCCGCGCCAGATCATGGTGCGGAGCCACAACCGCATGCTGTGGAATTTTAACGGCGCGCTCGGTGGCAAGACCGGCTACACGCTCGCGGCGCAGAAGTGCTTCGTCGGCGCCGCGGCGCGCAACGGCGCGACCGTGATCATTGCGATGTTGGGGTCGCGCGACCTGTGGGGCGATAGCGTGAAGCTGCTGGGCTATGGGCTGGACAACTACGAAACGCTTAAAGTTGCCGCCAACGGTCAAACTTTCAAGCCGCCGCCTTCCGTTCTCTTGTCGTTGGAGGAGCAGCAGCGGATTCAATCGCCGGCGGGATACATGCTCCAGATCGCTTCGTTCCGCGAGCGCGACCGGGCCGATTCATTGCAGAAAATCATTGCCAACAACGGCGTTCAGGCTCTCGTCGAGCCCGCGCCGGTGTCCAACGGCGAGACTATGTACCGGGTTCGCGTCGGACCGTATGAAAACCTGGCGGAAGCGCAGGACGTCGCGCGAAATATCGAGACCAAAAGCGGCTTCCGGGCGATCATTCTTCCGGCGGGGGCATCTGGCCAGACGGGGCAGAATCCCAGCTGAATTCTTCACCCAATAATCAGATTTCGACCACCATTCCGTCTTCGGCTAAACGGAGTTTCACTTCGTTTCTACGCGCGAGCATCTCTTCGCCCATGTGAGTGAGTACAATGTTCTCGCATTCGAAACGCGCGAGGTTCTCTTCGAGCTTTCGATAGCTCATGTGATTGGGCGTGTCGCGCTCGAAGAAACAGCACTCGCACAAAAACAGGTCGGCGCCGCGCGCATGCGCGACGAACTGGTCGGTCCAGGCGGAGTCGCCGGAATAGAGGAGCGTTTTTCCGCCGTGTGAAATTTTGAGGCCGAGCGAAACGTCGCGCACCTGGTGCGGCACGCGAAACGGAAAGATTCCTATCCCGTCGATGATTGCTTCACGCCCCGGCGTGAGAACGTGAAACTCGGTCGGCGGAAGTTCTCTCGGCTCCATGCGCTCGCCGAACATCCACTGAAACAGTCCGCGTACGCGCTCTTCGGTTCTGTCGGGCCCCGCGATATGGAGAGGACGCTCGCGTGGATGCTCGTAGAGGTAGTCGATAAAGAAAAACGGCAGGCCGCCAAAGTGGTCGCCGTGGAGATGGCTCAAAAAAACCGCGTCCAGGCGCTCGGGGCTGAAGCCGGCGCGCTTCATCGCCAGGAGCGTCGTCGGCCCGCAATCGAGAAGAAAAAGCTTCTCGCCGCTTTCGATCAGATAACCGCTGTTGTTCCTGCCACCGCTGCCGAAGGCGTCGCCGCAGCCGAGGATATGGAGTTTCATCGGGTTTGTGGTGAGCGTCGCTGTGGAATATTCCAAGCGTTCAACATCTCGGATATTCGTTCGATACTGCCCCCCGGCTCAGCGTGAACGATGACGACCTCATCAGACAAAGCGGCGACGATCTCATTCCGGTACTGGGAAGATTCCGTTGTTGGGCGGCGCGGTCTTTTTTCGAACGGTGACATAATCAGCAAACGACTTGCCTCCAAAGCGGCACGCCAATCGGATGGAAGCCGAATTTTATCGATAGCCCGAGCAGCGCAAATAATTATGGGCTGCTTTCCCCGGAGCAAGATTCGAAGGCATTCCTTTTCCACCGAGGAATGAAAACCGCTTATGACGAGGATGCCTTCATCGCGTAACCGTTGCGCCGCATCATACGCGGAGAGAATTGCATCGCCAGGGCAACGGACGGAGCAAAACAACGCAGTCTTGCGTTGCGACAACAACGCAACGCTGCCTAGCGCGATCAATTTGGTTGGAGCTTGTTGGCCCAAGCGTTCCTGTAAACGCACGGGATAGGCAGGATCGGTACGGGTGAATACCATCGGATTCATGTACGTTTAAGCCCAAAAAGGGACATATTTCGCGTACGACGGGCTCTCACTTTCGGTTTCTTTTGCATGATTCGTTTCATGACCTAGCGGATCATTTGTTTTTGGGAAAAAGTCCCTGCATCCCTTTGACCACTGCCGTGAGTGGCACTGCTTCCACTTTATCCGCCAGCGCATATCGCCGCTTTCCCGGATAGATAACGGCGATTCTTTGCAGCTTCAAATCCGCAAGTGCGATCCGTATTGAGGGCGTCAGTCGCGGCGCATCCGCGCGTTTGCATTCCACGCCGAACAGCCGCCCATCTTTGCGCAGCAACAAATCAATTTCGGCCCCCTGATGCGTGGCCCAGAAATACGCTTCGTCCGGCTCCACCACCCGGAGAACCTCCTCAATCACGTAGCCCTCCCATGACGCGCCGCTCTTAGGATGGCTCATCAGTTCCCGCTCGGTGCGGATGCCCAGGAGTTGATGCAGTAACCCCGTATCGCGGAAGTAAATCTTTGCTGCCTTCACTTGCCGCTTCTTCAAGTTCGCGTGCCAGGGCTGGAGTTGGCGCACCATGAATACTCCGGTAAGGATGTCAAGATAACGGCGAGCCGTCGGCTCGCTCACGCCCAGCGAACGCGCCGGCTCGGCGGCATTCCAGGTCTGCCCGTGGTAGTGGGCCAGCATGCTCCAGAAGCGCCATAGCGCCATGGGCGGGACTTGGATGCCCCATTGCGGCAGGTCACGTTCCAAGAAAGTCTGGATGAAATTCTTCCGCCAAGCCGCGCTGTCCGAATCGGTCCGTGCCAGATAGGACAACGGAAATCCCCCACGCAGCCAGTGCCGGGGTTCGGCGTCCGTACCTAACTCCCGCAGGTTGAAGCCTCCCATCTCCCACGTCTCCAGCCGTCCGGCCAGTGTCTCCGAGGACTGTCGCATCAGCTCCTGCGACGCGCTGCCGAGGATAAGAAACTTGGTCGGGGGCGACTTCCGGTCCGCCAGCACTCGCAACACTGGGAACAAATCGGGCCGCCGCTGCACTTCGTCGATCACCACCAACCCCTTCAATTCACGCAACGCCGTCATAGGCTCATCCAGCCGCGCTATACTCACCGGGTCTTCCAGGTCGAAGTAATTGACGGAGTCCTCCGGCAACAGTTGCCTCGCCAGGGTCGTCTTGCCGCACTGACGCGGGCCGGTCAGCGCCACGATCCTGCTCCGTTCCAGGGCGGCACGGATGGCGGAGAGGTGATCAGGTCGGTCGATCATGCGGACAGGATACCATGAAAATCCAATATGTCAATTTCGATTTTCATGGTGGTATTGCCTGCCCACCAGGCTCCCCGACCTTCACGCGCGCGCGTCCGGTTAGGAGGTCGTGCATGAAGCCGAGTCTTTGTTGGCGGAGTTTAGCCATAGGTCAAATCGCTCTTGTTTCCAGTAGTCGGACGGCCTTTTCAGCACTTGATGTCGTAGTTGCCTGCCCTGAGCTTCGTCGAAGGGCCTGCCCTGAGCTTCGTCGAAGGGGTGAAGTCCAACTCCTCATCCGTAAACCCGTAGTGCGACGCCAGCACCCGGTCGATTTCGTCGAGGATGGGATTGGCCGAAACTTTTAGCCTGAAAAAAGACTCCCGACCCCTTTAACTTCCCCGCTGACGGGCGGATTCGACGGTAGGCCGCCGCGGCCTCTTTGGAAAGGGCGAAAGAATCAGCAGACGACCAGCTTCCAGAGCTGACCTCCAATCGGAGGGGAGCCGAATTTTATCGATCGCCCGAGCGGCGCAAACAATAATCGGCTGTTTCCCGCGAAGCAAAATTCGCAGGTATTCCTTTTCTATAGCGGAATGAAAGCCACTGACAACGGTGACGCCTTCATCGCGTAACATCTGAGCGAAGTCATAGGCACCGAGGATAGCATCACCAGGACAACGGTTGGAGCAAAATAACGCGGTCTTAGGTTGCGATAATAACGCAACGTTGCCTATGGCGACCAATTTGGTTGGAGCTTGGTGACCCAAGCGTTCCTGTAAACGCGCGGGATAGGCAGGATCAGTACGGGTGAATACCGTCGGATTCACCATCTTTATGCAGGTATAGATTCCTCTTCTGGAATGGGAAGACGACTGTCAGGCTTCACAGCAAGCCAACGAAGCATCCCCAGGTTTCTAATAGTCGAAGCGACAACCGCCTCATCTAAGCGTGGCCGACGCTTCTGCTTCCATTGAAAGACAGCTTGCAATACCTCGGTTTCATCCGGAATAGATCGTTTTGCGTTCTTCAGCTCATCCGCGGCAAACATGACCGTGGCGATGACTTCCGCCTGGTCCGTATTCACTCGCATGAAAAGATCGGTCGTTTTGTCGATTATCGGCAGCCATCTCTCCAGCGAACCCTGAAAGTCTTTTCGTACTCTCTCAAAATTCGGACCGCTCTCGACCACGAACATTTTACCGAGACGCTTCTCCTGAAGGAGGTTGTTGTTAATCAACTTGCTCTCCGCGTTTTTCAGCTCGCGACTGAATGGGCCGAAACTTCCTCTTTTGTAAACAAAACCTGTCGGTAGGCCCTGGCGGGTAGCGACGTAGGCCATCTTCTGAAATATTGTTCGTCCGGTAGGCCAGTGGTACGGCTGCGTTTCTATCCGACGGAGAATTTCCACTAGCGCGACCCACGCCGGATTGATCGCGGACTGCACGGTCCTGCCGTTCGTGTGATGCACAGCCGGCGACGTTTGCGACAAGAAGTCGGGGGTCAACTCCTTCGGCGGCGTGCCGTAAGGAGCATACATCTCGACAGGGATATCCATTTGGCTGGCATACCGGTAGATCAACGGCCCCACGGCTTTCCAATCGAGCTGCCCGTTTCCACAACCAAGAGGCGGAATGGCAAGCGAAGTTACACCCCACTCTTTGTAGTGTTTCAATAAATACTGTAATCCGCGCTCGATGTCGCTAAGTCGCGAAACTGATTTCCAGTGGTCCTTCGTAGGGAAATTGATGATCTGAGGCGGAAGCAGTGTCTTGTAGACGTATGGAACGCCAAGCTTGACCTCGCGCCGTTCGCATCGCTCCACATAGTCCTCAAACATTTTCGGGAAGCGTTTCTTGAACTCGAGGGCAATGCCTTTGCCCATAATGCCCACACAGTTCACCGTGTTGATTAGAGTCTGGGCTTTGGATTGCAGAATGTCACCGACCAGAATCTTCATGGAACTTAAAAGAACATATCACTGCGGATGCTTACGGGCAATTGAGAATTTAGTTGCTGACACTTTTTCGAGCGCTGCCCGATTTGCGACGTAGGCTCCGAGAATGAACCTCGCATCCGCACGGTCTGGCACCAAGACCTCCGCGCACTTTTCAGACTTGTGGCTCATTTCATCGTAAGGATCATCACGATGCGTCCAAAACTGGGCATAGACTCGTTCCCGCTCAATAACGGCAAGACCTCGCATCACCGGGAAGAAGCCCACGTAAGCACTTGCAGCATTTCGATCCGTGACGATAACGCCCGGGTGATCCAGCACCACTGGATCAACGCGAATAACGCAAATCTCGCTATTCCTGTCACGACATCTGCTCAACATCGGGTTGTGGGCGTCGAAGTAAAGATTGGCATAATCATGTAGGCGCCCGGCGCCGGGAATCTGCTTGTTCCTTCGTCTTTCCTGAATCTCCGGCATTGCCACCGAGTCGTGGGCAAGCAGCTCGGCCACGGTATGAGAAAGAATGCCGTGTTGCAGTATCGAAGGCACATTGGCAATTGCCGTGATGTAGTGCAACTCTGTCACATCCGCGCGGTTCATTCCTTCTCAAATTCTTCCTCTCGTCCCATCCGGTACTTGATGTCGTAGTTGATGATGAAGTCCAACTCCTCCTCCGTTAATCCGTAGTGCGCCGCCAGCACCCGGTCGATTTCGTCGAGGATGGGATTGGCCGAAACTTTTAGCCTGAAAAAAGACTTCCGACCCCTTTAACTTCCCTCGCCGAACATCCACCGAAACAGGCCGCGCACGCGCTCTTCGGTTCCCTCGGGTCCCGCGATATGGAGCGGCCGCTCGCGCGGGTGTTCGTAAAGGTAGTCGATAAAGAAAAACGGCAGGCCGCCGTAGTGGTCGCCGTGGAGGTGGCTCAGGAAAACGGCGTCGAGCCGCTCGGGGAAAAATCCCGCGCGCTTCAGCGCGAGGAGCGTCGTCGGGCCGCAGTCGAGAAGAAAAAGCTTCCCGCCGCTATCGATCAGGTAGCCGCTATTGTTCCTGCCGTCGCTGCCGAAGGCGTCGCCGCAGCCGAGAATATGGAGTTGCATCGTATTATTGTGGCAGTCGCTGTCGAATACGCCAACTATCGGTTACCATGCAGAAGCGGAAACGTCCGCAGATCGGTCACCTAAATAACTGTGGAGGATTCCAGCCACATCCCCCGGATTCCTTGAGATTGCCGAACTCCATCTTCCAAATCCACCGTGCTCGTTCACGGCTCTTACCCACTCATCCAAAAACGCGCGCTTGGTTTTATCTTGGTCGGTCTCCTGGCCCTTAGTTTCAAAAACCAAAAAGACTCCAGTCTGCAGCCGGATGATAAAATCCGGCCGGTACTTGTGCACCACGCCTTTGAAGACGTAAAGGATTTCAAATCCGAGATGGTCGTTTTTGACCCAGGCGGAGACGCCGGGATTCCTGTCAATCTGAAAGGCCTCCGTCGCTTCCCAGGTACTGTCAAAGACGCAGAAGTTGATGTGTGATCTCTTCGTATATTCACACGGCTTGCCGGTGTACCATGTCCTCATGTCGCCCGTGGAAATTATCGGCCTTTCCGTATCGAAGATGGGGACGAGGAATTCCGTATTTTCGGGAATGATACTCTCCCAAATGTGCTGCACGATCTTACTCATGTTCAGGGTAATCAGTATCCGGCGTCTGACATCATCCTGGTTGAAGAGTGGAGGAGAGATTTGAATCTTTCCGGACAAGATAAACTCGTCCATCAGTCGAATAAGCCGCCCTAAAAGATATTCCTTGTTTCCCTTCCAAGTTGGTTTCATCTGATCGAAGACCGCGCTCGCCGTCTCAAAAGCGATTTTCTGCCACCTGAATTTTTTTCCTAGAGTTTCCAGATCGACCTCGGAAAGTTTCGTAATGTCCGGCTTTCCTTCCACGATAGGCGCCACCTCGGCCAAGGTGCGTGTCTCATACGCGTTTAGCTCCAAGGATTTGACAGCCTCCAAATCAAGCTTTAGTTCCTGCCGATAGACGTGGTCAATTCTGATGACGTTTGGCCAACTGATCTCGAACTCTTTCTTCTCAATGACGGACTCTATCTTTGTTTTCGGCTGTGGCGGAGGCGGCGGCGGTCCGTCCGCTGCTTCGTGTGGCAAAAAAGTAAACGGCACTCCGAAAATATTGACATATTCAGGTTCGAAAAGACCTTTCTCCTTGTCGAACTCGTACGAGACCCGCCTGAGTCCTCTGCCCACGACCTGTTCGCAGAGCAATTGACTGGAAAAAGCGCGTAAACCCATGATGTGAGTTACGGTTCTGGCGTCCCATCCCTCGGAAAGCATGCCTACGGAAATTACTTTTTGAATCTGCTCGCCCGGCTTGCCAGCCTGTCCCACGGTATCGACCTGTTGCCGAAGACGCTCGGCCAGCTCTTTCTTTGAAAGCTTTCTCACCGGCTCGTCAACGTCCTCGTCTTCGTCCCGTTCCTCATCGCCGTTGATTGCTACCGGCTCTTCCTGAGCTTCTGCCATATCAAGCACTTTCGAGTCGATGTGCAGAGTTCGTTCAGGTGCACAAAGTTCTTCAAGCAGAATCTTCTTGTGATCGAAGGCGTATTTTACCCGCGCTGCCGTTTCTGTTCTGTTGGCGACGCTGATCATGACTGGCGGTGTCCGCAGCCCTCTTGCCTTCCATGCCTTTGCCGCCTCAAGCCAATCTTTTCCGAGAAGATAGTACCCGTTGATTACCAAGTCCGGCAAAGGTTCATGCTCTTCTGCTTTACGGTTCAAGTCGTCCTTAACGTGTTCGTAGATATGATACAGCTTCGACTTGTAGGTCTTTACGTCAGGCAAGCCGTCGTCCCTCACTACGACTCGCGGCGTCTTGACTAAACCCGACTCGATGGCGTCGTTGAGGCCAAAGTCGCTGACGATCCAATCGAAAAGAGCCTCCTCGGAGCTTTGCTTGCCAAATGGGATGAACGGAGTCGCCGAAAAATCGTAACAACCGAGTACGCCGCGTGCCTTGTGGATTCGATCCAAGCCGCCGACCCATTTCGTCGCTTCTTCGATATCGTCCTTGCTCACTCCTTTAATTTTCGACTCGGCAGGTATGCGCCAAGCGTGATGCGCTTCATCGTTGATCACGACGAGGTTGCGCGTGGCGGCCAGCTCGCCCAAAACCTCCTTGACATAAGCCTCGTCACTTTTTGCGCCTCGTTTATCGACGGTTTTCTTCCTAGCGATGCGCTCTTCCGATTCCCAATTCAGCATGTGCCAATTTCGGACTAGGACTTTGCCTTGACGGAGCTTGTCCAGCAGTGCCGCGGGTACAACGTTGAACTCGTCGTAAAAGTTGCCTTTGCCGGAAGGCTGCAGCACCTGAAGCCGGCTTTTAACCGTTAATCCGGGGGCGACGACGAAAATATATTTGGAGAATCGAGCGTCCTGCGGATATGTGACTTTGTTGACAACTTGCCAGGCGATGAGCATCGCCATGACGATCGTTTTGCCGGAGCCGGTCGCCATCTTGGAGCAGAGCCGAGCAAATGCTCCACCGTCAGAGGGAATATCGATGCCGACTTTCTCGGAAGCCGGCGCCTCGGCAAGCCAAATTAAAGTTTCAATTGCTTCGAGCTGGCAGAAGAAAAACTGGTGTTCGCGTTCGTCGGGATTGTTCCAGTGCTCAAGCAGTCGTCTCGTAATTCCGGTGACGCCTGGATACGCGGCATCTCTCCACGCCTTGACGCGCGGGCGAATTTGGTTGACGAGAGGAATCTCGACAAATATTCCGGGGTCGTCGAAAGCCTTGGAGCTTTGAGAGGCGATGACATAGCCTGCCGGACGCCGGCCGTCTTTCTTATCAAACGTGCGGCTCTCTCGGTCGTAGCTCCAGTATTGTTTCGGCTCTTCGTAGGGCGAGTTGATGATCAGGTGGTCAATAGCGGCTTTGCCCATCAATCCACCTCGATAAGTCTGAGACTCTCGATTCCGCGGTCATCGACAATCTTTACGGCCACTCGTTTGTGCTTCCCCGGTTCGAATGGAAGAGAGACGGTCCCGCGATAAGCTTCGATAAGTTCTTCGTCGATCTCCGCTTTCAAATTTTTCGCGAGGCGCGACCAACCATCATTTTCACCGGCCATCGGAAAGAAGATCTGCCGTGGCAACAAACTCCTGCCATCGTAGTCGGTGTCGAGCATCCACATCGCGATCTTGTCGTTGCCGCCAGAGTCGATCGTTCCGGTCTTGGTGTTGTAGTAGTCGAAGCCCATGACTTCGACGCGATACTTTCCTTTGTCTTTGCCGTCTTTGATTTTTTGCAGCGTGATGTCGGGTTGGCCGATGAGCCAGAAGCTCTCGTTGCTCGCCCGCTTCCTCTTCAGATCTTCCGTTAGGAGGTCGGCGTTCATCTGAACTTTGAGCAGCGTCACTCCCGGCCAATCCGTCTCGTCGATATCCTTGGCCGCCTCGGGATCGAATTGAAACGCGGCAAAGACAATGATCTTCGGTTTCGGTACCAAGGTTTGCGCTTCTTCGATCGCAAGCTCGACCTGCTTCTGTTCCAGAGGCGCATGCTCTGGGCCGAAAGAAATCACCACGCGCTGTGGCTTCCCGTACATCACTTCCGATTCTTTTACCCGGTCTGCACCTTTATCGTTCGGCTTCGTCTCCGCTTCCGCGTGCAGCCAGCGCGTTCCCGGCAAAGGCTCGACGCGGGAGAAAAGAATGTACTGGCCTTTCTTGCCGCGAATGCCGGACTTTAATAGCTCGTCGCGCCACTCCGCCTGCCGCAAGGTCTCCCCGGACCGAGCAATGGATTCATCGGCCGGCTGATCTGTCTTTATTTCGACAAGTGGCTTAACCACGGGCGCTGGCACAGCTTCCACAGTGAACGGGCCGGTTACGCGCGCGCGCGAGGTATCGATAAGTGGCTGATCGTATAGCGGCTCTTGGTCCGAAGGTTCGTTATTCGCAATATGCTTGAGTGTAATGTGCGGTACCGTCTTATACGCGAAACCGCTCCCAACACCTTCGTTCGGATGGGCGAGTCGGTAATAATCGAACACTGTGGTCATCAACCGCTGCTTGGCCAGCGTTAGCGCAACCCGAGAAGTATCGCAGGTAATCCAGCGGCGACCCCACTGCTCCGCAACATAAGCTGTCGTGCCGCTACCGCAAGTAATATCTAACGCCAAATCCCCCGGGTCCGTAGTCATGAGGACGCAACGTTCAATAGCCGTCGATGTAGTCTGAACTACGTAAATTCTGCTCCCAAACTCGATAGTGTCTTGCCATGAATTTGTCAGCGAGGTGTATCCGAAGTCACCGAGATACATTTTGTAATAAAGCTTGTCACCGAGAACAAAAAGTCGATTCGCCTTTTTTAGGTTCTCGATGCCAGCCGGCGTCGTGCGCCAGCTTTTGCCTCCGCTCGTCTTGAAGACTCGTCCATTAAACTCGAGAGGAAAAGTGCAGGATGGTGTGTAACCGGAAGATGCCAGATCGGAACGTTTAAAGACCTTAAACTTTTTTGCGGTAGTCGCGAAATCAATAATCTCTTCGGCAGTTAGCCGGCGGAAGCCTCCGTCAGGTGTATCGGCGAAAACAAACTCAGAGCCCGGACCAACAGTTTTTGGGACAAAGAGGTTGCGGTACTTCAGCTTCTTAATGTCTTTCGCATACCAGCAAAGGTAGTCGAAGACGCTTTCGATGTTGCCGGACTCCAAAGGCATCATTGTCTTGAAGTTAACAACGGCCACTAAGTTTTCAGGTTTAAAAGTTTCGTCCAGAAGGGAACGAACCCTATGAAGGTTTTCATCGCTTATCTGCACAAAGATGGAACCCGTCTCGTTAAGAAGTTCGTGAGTCAACAGCAGACGATCACGCATGTAGCTCAGGTAGGAATGTATCCCCAATTCCCAGGTATCACGGAAAGCTTTGATCATCTCTGGTTCAGCGGTGAGATCTTCGTCTTTCCCGTCCTCGACTTTGCGCTTGTTCACAAACGGCTGAAAGTTAGAGCCGTAGCGAATGCCATACGGTGGGTCGATGTAGATCATCTGAACCTGACCGGCCATGCCTTCTTTTTCCAAGAGAGAATTCATCACCAGCAGAGAATCGCCGGCGATCAAACGGTTCGACCAGTTGTGCGGATGCTTATAGAATTCGATTGCCTCGCGTAGCGGTGGGTTTTCTTCTTTCGATTCGAACAGCGAACCTTGAACAGGAACCCCTTCACCGTTTTTCTTGCGCACTGCCTCGATGATCGTTCGCGGATCGATGCGCTCGTGAACGTGTAGAGAGACCGTCGGCACTTCAAATGAAGCTCTCTCCGCTTTTCCGGCCCAAACCAACTGCGGATCGAGGTGTGGATCGTAGGCGTAAGTCTTCTTCCCGGTTTCCTTATCCGTCTCCGGCGTGACCAACCCGACCGGCGGATTGTTAACCCGCTTCTTCCCCTTGTGATCGTATTGCTCGATGGGCTTTTTCTTGGGTGTGCTTTGTTTCGTCGGCTTGGCCATTCACTTCCTCTCGAATGGAAGCTTTTAAGTCCGTCCGCGGCGACGCCTATGAAACGGATTACCCGATATTACGCGACAGCCCGGTCTTCTGACAAGCGAAAATTGCGCGATCGATAGAGTTGCCAAATGGACTCTTGAAGAGTAAGGATATCCAGATTTAGAGGTCACGAATCCGTTGCGGACTGTTCAGCGCCTCAAAGCCAATGCCTACCTGAGAAGAATGAAGACTGGAAGAACTAAACCCGCGATTTTTAAATGCGAGGACGAGCAAGGGAACGAAGTCGGCGAATTTGTGGTAAAAATGCGCGCTGGAACCGAAGCGGGTGTCACTGGTCTGACGTGTGAGTTGGTTTCCTCATTACTGGCCGAGGAGCTAGGAATCACGACACCCGTACCCGCTATCGTAGAGATCAACCCGGCGATCGGAAAACTTCTCGGCTCGCAAGATTCTGAGGTTGCACAGATTATCAGAAAAAGCCCCGGACTCAACTTTGGCTCTCAAGTGTTGACCGGCGGCTACGGCGTTATTCCGATCGAAAAGAGTATCCCGGCTTCTATTCGACCATTAGCCGCAGATATCTTTGCGTTTGACGCCTGCATTCAAAATCCGGATCGTAAGGTCAACAATCAGAACTTGCTCTGGAAGGCCGACGAAATCTTCGTGATCGATCATGAACTGGCTTTCTCTTTTTTATTTCTTATCGGCGCTCCGACTGTCGCTTGGAAATTAGAAGGCGCGCCTGGTGACTTTCTAAAAGAACATGTCTTCTATCGAGAGCTTAAAGGACAGGCCATCGATCTGGACCGCTTTGAAGGCGCCTTGAACGCGATCTCGGATGGTCACCTGGCTACTATGTTTGACCAGATTCCAAAGGAATGGGAGAATGATCATGTTTCTAGAATCTCCGGTCACCTAAAGAGCGTGCGCGACCACTCGGCCGAATTTGTGAATCAGGTAAAATGGAGGCTCGTATGAAGACTTCCTATACTTTTAGCGTTTTAAGATATGTACATGATCCGGTGACTGGAGAGTTTGTCAATATTGGAGTGGCGCTCTATGCGCGGGATGCGAAATATCTCAGCGCGATCTGCGCATCTCACTACCAGCGGTTGTCTCAATTGTTTGGGTCTATTGATGGCGAGCACTTCCGTCAGATAACAAGGTTCATACAAAGTCGCATCGAGGGGGTAGGTCAACGACTAAAATCCGAATTACCGTTCAAAAATCCGCCGAAAAACATCGAGGACGTTTTGGCCCAAGTTTTACCTCCCGATGACAGTGCCATTCAATTTTCTAGCGCGGGAGGCGGATTCACCAATGACCCGGGGAAAACGCTAGCTGAATTGTACCACCGGTACGTAGAACATTACGTGGGAAAGCCTACACGACCAAGCCGAGACGACGAAGAAGTATGGAAGGTCTTTAAGACTCCACTGGAAAAACGGCAAGTCATAAAGCACCTACGGCCCAAGCGCATCGTTGCGCCCAACTACGACTACGAGTTTACACGGGCGAGGAAAAACGAGGTATGGCATGCCTATGAACCCGTATCTTTTGATCTTGTCGAAGCCAGTTCAATTAAAGATAAGGCCAACAACTGGTTGGGGAGAGTCACCACATTGGCTGAAAGTAAGGACAAATTTAGGCTACATTTGCTTCTGGGTGGTCCGAGAGAATCGCACCTTCAGAGGGCGTACGTGCAGGCGAAGAACATTCTTCACAAGATGCCGGCTAAGCCGGAATTCATAGAAGAGGATGAGGCGGAAGAGTTCGCGGACGAGCTGAAGAAAGAAATCGAGAAGCACGGCGAGTAATACTGAGAAAACGGCAAGACCTTCGCGGAGCAAAGAGCGGGAGGAAGGACGATAGACGTAGAGCGCCAAGCGCTAGGCGGCGGTTGCTTTTTGGCAGGCCTGAGTCTAGACTTTTTTCCGTGCTGGCGAACAAGAGACCTTTTTTTGCCCGCTACACCACCTCGTTGTGGATTCGTTTTCTCCGCTTTAATCTCGTCTCCAATAAGAGGCTGCAAGACGATCTGGAGCGGCTCGATCTCACGCCGCCGCAGTTTTACGTGCTCGCCACCATCGGCTACGCCGGCGGCTTACCCTTCGGCGAGATCGGCGAAAAGATGATGGTCACGGTGAGCAACCTGACCGGCATCGTCGACCGCCTGGAGGAGAAACGCCTCGTGGTGCGCGAGCGCGATGCTCACGACCGCCGCGTGGTACGGGTCACGCTCACTGACAAAGGACTCAAGGTCTACCGGAACACCATCCCTCTCTTTGAAAAAAGCATTTCCCAATTTTTCTCGCCCCTCAACAAAAACCAGCAGAAAGAGCTTGCCGCGCTCCTCCGCAAGCTGATCCGCGTCACCTCGACGGCGTAAAAAATAGTTTCGAGTTCCGAGTCTCGGGTTGCGGGTTTAACGCGAAACACGAAACTCGAAACTCACGGTAGCGGTGAGCGTTGACTCTTGAATTCTACGGATATAGTTTACGTGTTAACTATCTATGGCCGAGAAGATTAAAACCCTGTCTGGCCTCGAGCGCGTGAAGCGCTGGCTCTACGCCAAAGACATCGAAGAGCGAAGCTCGGGTTGCGTGCTTTGCGGCTCCTGCTACGGCCACGGCCCGATCAATCCGATGGAAGACGAGCCCGGCCCAAAAACTAAATGTCCGCCGTATGAATTCTACCGCTTCCAGCGCCACACGCCGAAGTCGCGCTGGCTCATGTCACAGCGCGTTTTTCACGGCCTTGACGCGATCACGCCGGAGCTGAAAGAAGTCGTTTACACTTGCACGACCTGTCTCATGTGCCAGGAGATTTGCGGCGTGCGCAATGACGGCGCCGGCCCGTGGGATATCACGGTCGCGATGCGCGAAGAGATCGCTGAGAAAGAAGGCCCGCTCGAAGCGCATCGCCCGCTGCTCGAAGGTCTGAAGCAGCACAACAATCCCTGGGCGCAGCCGAAAGAAAAGCGCGGCGCGTGGGCCGATGGACTGGGTTTAAAAAAGTTAGGCGACGGCAAAGCGACGACGCTCCTCTTCGCCGGTTGCTCCGCCGACCGGCCCGAAGGCCGTGCCGGCGCCGTCGCCCTCGCCAAGCTGATGAAAAATGCCGGCGAAGATTTCGTCATCCTCGGCGAGCGCGAGAGCTGCTGCGGCCTGTACGCGCGCGATCTCGGCTTTCGCGACGAGTACGCGCGCTTGCAAGAGGGGAATCTGAAAACCGTCAGGCAAGCCGGCATCCGCGCGATCGTGACGGCGTGCGGCAGTTGCCGCCGCATCTGGGGCGAGTATCCCAAAGAAGAACTCAAGGACGTGAAGGTTTTGCACGCCGTCGAGTATCTGGAAAAGCTGGTTCAGGAAGGGCGGCTCCGCTTCAATAAACCGATCAAGAAAAAGGTCGCTTATCACGATCCCTGCCATCTCGGCCGAGGCGCCGGCGTTTACGACGCCCCGCGAAATATTCTCCGCGCGATACCCGGCGTCGAGCTGGTGGAGATGCCGCGCAACCGCCGCTGGTCCTGGTGCTGCGGCGGCGGAGGCGGCGTGCCGGAGGCGTTTCCGGATCTCGCCAAATGGAACGCCGAAGACCGTCTGCGCGAAGCGAAAGAGACCGGCGCAGAGTTGGTTATAACGACCAGCGCCGTCTGTCTCCGCAGCTTCGCTCTCGCCGAAAATCCTCTGCCGGTCCAAGAATTGCTGGAGTTCGTCTCCCAAGGTCTGTAGCCATGATGAAAGAGCCGCACTTCACTCCGGCCCGGATGCTCTCGATGCTGGGCCTCAAATCCGACTCTCTCGGCCGCTACGCCTTGATCCCCGGTCCGAAAGAGCGGAGCGATATGATCCGCGGCCTGCTCCAGAACCCGAAGAAAAATTTTTCTTTTCTCGATTACGAGATGTACACCGGCGCTTACGACGGAAAACAAGTGACGGTCGGCAACGGCGGGCGCTATGCGCCGGATACGGCGATCACGACGGAAATTCTCTGCGCTGGCGGCGCCGAGACGCTCGTGCGCATCGGGAGCTGTGGCTCGCTGCAAGACAAGATCAAGGTCGGCGATCTGGTGATCGTGACCGGCGCGCGCCGCGGCGAGGGAACCACGGACTATTATGTGGCAAAAAATTTTTCCACGGTCGCCGATCCCGGCATCGTGAGCGCGCTGGAACGAGCGGCGAAAAACGCCGGCGTGCGCTATCATATCGGCTCGGTTTTCACCACCGACGCGCTGTTCCAGGAAACGCCCGAGCTGATCGGCGATCTCGAGCGGCAAGGGATCGCCGCCATCGACATGGTCACTTCGGCATTCCTCACCATCGCGCAGGTGCGCGGCAAGAAGGCCGGCGCCATTCTCGCGGTCTCTGACGAATGCCTTTGTGGAAAGTTCGGCTTCCGCGATCCCGCCTTTTTGCAAACGGAAGAGAAGATGGTCGAAGTCGCCCTCAAAGCCCTCCAGTACATGGATTGATTGGCCTATGGAGACGCTTTCATTATCAAAGCCCGCCTGGGAGCCTCTCTCCGGTCCGATGCGATACGTCTGTGTTACGCGGCACGAGACTTCTAAGGGAAAATCTGGAGTACGCTTGACGCTTCTTGTCCCACGCATCTTCCCTTCGAGAGACTCCCAGGCAGGCTTTGGCGGATGAGCCTTCTTCAACGGCTGAATATGGAAGCCAAGCAAAGCCCGCTCTTCCAGCCCGTTCTGTGGGAAGGCGGGCGCTTCAAGATCCTCGACGAGACGCTGCTGCCCTGGAAGAGCGACTATATTGAAGTGAGCGATCTCTCCGAGGCGCTTAGCGCCGTTAAGGAGATGAAAACGCGCGCCTTCGGGCAAGTGTTGACCTTTTTTTACGCGGCGGCGCTCGTCGCGCGCGGCGGGGACGGGCGGAGCGGCGCGGCTCTCAAAGAGCGTCTCGGGCGCCTGGCGGATGAGTTCATCGCCGTGCGGCCGACTTTCGACTTCAAAGGCCTCGCCGGATACTACGAGCCATGGTTCGAGCGGATGCCCGCCGGCAACGACGCGGGCGGCTGGTTCGAAGGAAAAATCCATGAGCTGGTTTCCGGGGTCATGAAGTCGCGCTCGCAGAGAGCGAAGAATGCCGCCGAGCTTTTGCCCGAGTCGTGCCGGCTTCTCACCCACTGCAACGTCAGCGGCGAGATCGTCGCCGTCGCGCGTTGGTGCCGGGCGATGGGAAAAAAATTGCGCGTGATCGCGACCGAGACGCGGCCTTACCTTCAGGGGTCGCGCTTGACGGCATGGGAGTTGGCCGAGGCCGGCGTCGAAGTGGAATTGATTCCGGATTCGGCCGTGGCTCAGGTCATCGCCGGCGGCAAAGCCGACGCCGTGTTGGTGGGGGCGGACCGCTCGGCGCGGAACGGCGACATCATCAATAAGGTGGGAACCTATCCGATCGCCGTCGTCGCCAAGGAATACGGCGTGCCGTTCCATGTTCTGGTCCAGCCGCCGGGCAACCTCCAGAGCGGCGACGGAGTCGAGATCGAAGAGCGGCCGGCAAGCGAGCTGTTCGAGTTGCAGGGCCGCTCGCTGTTGGAGGGGCCGATCGCAGGCCGCTATCCGGCGTTCGACGTGACGCCGGCGCGACTGATCTCGCGCCTGATCGATTTCGACGGCAACTATACGACCGAGAGCTTCAGGCAAAAATATCAGCAGGATATTTCAGCCGAACAGGATAGAAAGAAAAACGGGCCGAGCTACCTGTTGATTTACGGAATACCCGAAGCTTCAGGCTACAGCTTTTTAGGCCACGCGCTTGCGGGCGAAGATGCGCAGCACATTTTATTGCCGGAGATGCGTCCCGAGCTGTGGGGATTGCACGTCATCGCCAAAGGGCTCACGCAGCAAAACGTTCCGTTCAAGCTCATCTCCGACAACATGATGGGGACGTTTTTCGCTCAAGGAGCGATCCGGCGGGTCTATCTTTTTTATACTGAATTCGCCGACAAGGGGCCGGTCGGGATCTCGGGCTCGCTCTACGCCGTCCTGCTGGCGCGCGCGCACGGCGTTTCGGTCAAGCTGCTCGCGTCCAAGCCGGTTTCGGCGGCCGCGCTCGATCGCGACGTCTCGACCTTCATGGGCGAGCGCGTCGTCGGCGACGGTATTGCGATTCCCCCGGTTGAAAAAGAAATCATTCCCTGGGACCTGTTCAAGGAGAAAACGGTGGCATGAAATCGATCGAGCGCGACATAATTCGCTGGGGAAAGCTGCTCTTCGAGCGCCGGCTCATCAGCGGCTGGGGCGGCAACTTGAGTTGCCGGTTGGGAAAAAATCGCCTGCTCATCACCGGCCAGCATGCGCCGCTCGGATTTCTCGAACCGGAAAATTTGGTCGAGATCGATTTCAACGGCCGGCCGGTGAAAAAAAAGCGCCAGCCGTCGAGCGAGACGCCGATGCATCTGGCGGTCTATCGCGGCACCGACGCCCGGGCGGTCATTCACGTCCATCCTCCCGCGGTGCTGGGCTTCTCGATCTCGCGCGAGAGCTTCGTTCCCTTGAGCTTCGAGGAGAAATACACGATCGGCGAGGTCGCCATCGTCCGCCAGGATACGCCGACGGTCACCGATCCGAGGGAAGTCGTCGAGAATTTAAAGCTGAGTCCGGTCGTGATCATCCAGGGCCACGGCACGGTCGCGATCGGCAAAGATCTGCAAGAAGCGTTTCTTCTGACCGATCTGCTGGAAGAGGCGGTCCAGTGCCAGCTTCTGGTGGATCATTCCGGAGCGCCGGATGAATCGGCGCCGCGCCCGGCGGCCAAGCCGGGCAAGGCCAAACAACAAACAGGCGGCCATGCGCTCTTCTCTCGCGAGCACATGGAGGCGCTCATCGAGAGCGCCAACTCGGACCCGCAGTGCCAACAGCAGGGCAAAGAGGGAAATCTAACGACCACGCTCACGCTCAGCATGGAAGGAGCGGCGACTCCCTGGACCGTGCATTTCGATAACGGCGCGATCACGCGCCTCGACGCCGGCGACGGCGGCGAGTTCGCGATCAGCGGCAAGCGGGAGTGGTGGGAGGCGGTTTTTCGCGGGCGGCTCGATCCGTTTCTCGCGACGCAGCAGGGAAAGCTCAAGCTCGAGCGCGGCGAGCTGTGGAAGCTTTCCAAATGGTTCAAACCTTTTCAGAGGTGCTTTGCATTATGGCAAACGATACCCATTCGCTAGCTTTTTTCCCCGGTGAAGTTCTGGCGGCGACGGCGCGGAAACATCCCGAGCAGGTCGCGCTGATCTTCAAAGATGAAAAGTTGAGCTTCGGCGCGCTCGATCAAAAAGTCTCGGCCCTCGCCGCAAATCTTTCCGACGAAGGCGTCCGGCCCGGAGACCGCGTCGGTCTCCTGCTTCCCAATTCGATTTCTTTCGCCCTAGGTTATTACGCGACGCAGCGCATGGGCGCGGTCACCGTCGTGCTCGACGCGCGGCTCAAGGGCAAGGAGCTTTCCGGAGTGCTGCGTGACGCGGACTTGAGCCTGCTCATCACGCACGCGCGCCTCGCGCCGGACGCGCGCGAAGCCGTTCACGAATCAAAAAAAATTCCGCTTTGGATCGTCGAGGGCGAGGGCGCCGAAAGCTTCGAGAAGAGGCTCGAGCCGGCGGCGAAAGATTTTCCTCCGTCGAAACGCGCGCCGGAGGACGACGCGCTGATCCTTTATACTTCCGGGACGACGGGAGAGCCGAAGGGCGTGGTTTTGAATTTCATCAACCTCGCCCAGTTCCCGCCGTGCATGGCGCGCATGCACCACACCAACGCCGATACGGTTTGGGGCTGCATCCTGCCGATGTCGCACATCTCCGGCCCGATCTATCTGAACGAGATCGCCGATAAAGGCAGCCGCATGGTGATCTTCGACCAGTTCAATCCCGTCACCTTGCTCGAAGGCATCCAGAAGCACCGCGTCACGATCTATCACGGCGTGCCGATCATCTTTCAGCTCATGCTCGGCCTGCCGAACCTGAAAGATTACGACACGAAAAGCGTCGAGTTGGCCAGCATGATGGGGACGACCGTGCCGCTCTCGCTCATGCGCGCGTTCAAGAGCGCGCAGCCACACGTCAAAGTCATTCAAGGCTACGGCCTCACGGA